>NZ_CAIP01000194.1 GCF_000297435.1 Microcystis sp. T1-4
TTCTTATCGGAGGATTAGGGTCAGATCAACTAACGGGAGGTGAAGGTCGGGACCGTTTTATCTTCAACACCTTTGATGAAATCGGTCAAGGCGCAAACCAAGACAAAATCCTCGATTTCAATACTGGTCTTGATACTATTGACATCTCTGGCATCGATGCCAACTCCCTCAACGATGGTAATCAGAGTTTCACGTTTATTGGTGCCTCGGATTTTTCAGGTCAAGCGGGACAACTGCGCTATATTGACATCTCTGCCATCGATGCCAACTCCCTCAACGCTGGTAATCAGAGTTTCACGTTTATTGGTGCCTCGGATTTTTCAGGTCAAGCGGGACAACTGCGCTTTGACGGCGGTATCCTTTGCGGGGATACCAACGGCGATGCAGTCAGCGACTTTCAATTGGCGGTCGCTGGAGTGTATAGTTTACCTGTCACCAGTATAGTGCTGTGACATCCTCTGGTTTGAGGCAATACGCTCTTACTGCATTTAAATGAGTGTTAGCAGAAGTCCCTCGCTTTTAGTGATGGGACTTCTGCTGATACCAGATTAAATTGTATTCAGAGCAGATAAAGCATCAAGGATGAAGGGAAATCCCGTGGGAGAAGCAACCCTCTGGGGTGTTACTTCTTAAACAATTATCTTTCGCTCTCGGTTTTTGCTCTGTTCTTTCCCCTTACTAGGGGTTTATTCTCCAAATCCTGCTTGATCATTACTTTCTATTACTCCTCTAAACAATAATTCAAGATGAGAATGTCAAACATTTTAAAAACCAGCTTACTCAGTTTAACAATTTATAGCTTGATCAACCTTTTCTCCATAAAGACACAAGCAGAAATAGGCGATCCGAATGGTTCCAATAATCAACCCCAAACAGGCTGGACACTATGGCAACGTTGGGATAAATTAACCGATGCAAAGATAGATTTCGGTTTCTCCAATATGGACTTAGGAGCAGGACTAGAATTACAGCAATTATGTTTTGGCGAAGTTGACACCCCCAATGCAGAGAAGAAACAACAAGAAACCTACTGGTGGAGATTAGATAATGACATCAATCAAATAGGTTCGGGAAAAATACAATATGGCTGTTGGATAAATGGTCAATTCAAAGGCACTAATACTGTTACTGCCTATAACACCTCTTTAGGAAATATTCCTTGCTTGCGCGTTAATAGTTCCGTGAAAAATGGCTTAATAATTTATGAAGACTCTACCACTAATTCTCGTCCTTTAGGCATCGTTAAAAGTGGCCAAATTGTTCAAGGAGAATCATTTCCTTTAATCATCTTTACCACCAATGATAATCTGAACTGGGTGGTCATAAAATCACCACAAGAAGGCTGGATATTAACGGGGAAAACCGGCATCAATGAAAATGTTTCTTTATGTAAAAACTAAAAACTTAACCTACGGAAAAATTGGGTTTATAGCTCCTAATCAAGAATTGAAAAATAACTTCTTAGGTATCCCCCCTACCTCCCCTTTCAAAGGTAGAAACCGAAGGCGAGGGGATTGCGTAAACCGTCCTCTATTCCTTCAACCACGCCAAAAAATCTCTCTACTCGCGCTTAGAAATTAATTGAATGGAAACATCCTTTCCCTAGCTGAGAGACTATCGGTCTTAGAGTCGTTTCTAGTCGCAGATATGGACAAGCTGGTGATCCTAAATCAGATGGGAAAGATGCTCTTTAATCCCCTAGTTATTTTATTTCTTCTGTGGGAGGTGCGCCCTTGCAAGTTCTTAAGTGCTGTATTATTGATCAAGGAAAGCCGTTCTTAAATGGCGGGTTTTTTAACCGAAATTTGCGATAATAAGATGCGATTAAATTATCCACTGGCCATCAATGCAGATTTTTAGCTCTTTTGTCTCATCCACGGCCACTTTTGCCGAATTATCCCTACAAGCGGCCAAGGCCCCTGTTGATACCCTCACGGGTTGGTCATTAGAGGATCGCGATCCGCAAGTGATCGAAAAATTTGTCCCCCTTCTGGATTGGTTTTATCACCATTATTTTCGGGTTAAAACCGATGGTTGGGAAAATATTCCCCCCTCAGGACAGGTATTATTCATCGGCTCCCATAACGGCGGTTTAGCGGCCCCCGATATGTTTATGATGATGTATGATTGGTTTCAGCGCTTTGGCAGCGATCGCTTAGTCTATGGTTTGATGGATTCGCGAGTCTGGCGAGTTTTTCCATCCCAAGCGCATCTAGTGGCCCAAATGGGAGCTATTCATGCTCATCCCAAAATGGCGATCGCTGCTTTAAATAGTGGCGCTAGTGTCCTAATTTATCCAGGAGGTGCTACGGATGTTTTCCGTCCCCACAGTTTAAGAAATAAAATTCATTTTGCCGGTAATCTAGCTTTTGTTAAACTAGCTTTACAGTACGAAGTGCCGATTATTCCCGCCATTTCCCACGGCGCTCACTCGACTCTGTTTGTCCTCGACGATATTTATCCTCAATTAAAAGAATTGCATAAAAAGGGTATGCCTTGGCCCTTCGGTATTGACCCCGGAACCTGTCCCATCTATTTCGGTTTACCCTGGGGACTAGCTATCGGTCCCTTGCCGAATATTCCCTTACCCGTACCGATACATACCCGGGTTTGTCCCCCAATTATTTTTGAACGTTACGGCAAAAAAGCGGCCCGGGACCGCCGTTATGTACGCGAATGTTATGAGAAAGTCTGTTATTTGATGCAGCAACAACTCGATCAATTAGTGGCAGCCAATTCTCCCTGATACTATAGAGGAAAGTGGGGACAGAGCGATCACACTTGAGCATTGCTGCGGTCAGATTGGCCCGCTTGTGAGATAATGAAGTGTTTTGAGCAAAGTTATCAGTACAAAGTTTTCTCTTGAGATTTGACGATTATTTGGGGAATGCAGAAAATTATGAAACTATTACCCGCAGAATGCCAGCATTTACAAGACAAAGTAGCCATAGTAACTGGGGCCTCGCGAGGGATCGGTAAAGCGATCGCCTTGGAATTAGCCAGCCAGGGTGCTACTGTAGTGGTGAACTATGCTAAATCTAGCAGTGCTGCCGATGCCGTTGTTGAAGAAATTACCGCAGCTGGGGGAAAGGCAATAGCTCTACAAGCAGATGTGGCTAAAAGCGAAGAAGTGGATAATTTAGTAGATAGTACCAAGGAAAAATTCGGTCATATTGATGTCTTAGTTAATAATGCCGGTATTGCCCGGGATACGCTAATGTTAAGAATGAAATTAGAAGACTGGCAAGCGGTCATCGATCTCAATTTAACCGGGGTTTTTCTCTGCACTCGCGCCGTCAGTAAATTGATGTTAAAACAGAAAAGCGGCCGCATAATTAACATCACTTCTGTATCCGGTTTGATGGGTAATCCGGGTCAATCTAATTACAGCGCCGCTAAAGCCGGTGTTATCGGTTTAACGAAAACTTTAGCCAAAGAATTTGCCAGTCGAGGCATCACTGTTAATGCCGTGGCCCCCGGCTTTATTGAAACTGATATGACTCATGACCTCAAAGCAGATGAAATTCTCAAATATATCCCCCTCTCCCGTTATGGAAAACCGGAAGAAGTCGCTGGAATGGTGCGTTTTTTAGCCGCCGATCCCGCCGCTATTTATATCACCGGTCAAGTCTTTAACGTCGATGGTGGTATGGTTATGGCTTAATTCAGTTATCAGTTATCAGTCGTTGGTCGTCAGAATTTAGCTTTTTTATCCCAACTCTGGCACTCTCATCTCCCCACTTCCCAATTCATAATTCATAATTCATAATTTATAATTTAAAATGACTTACTGTTTAGGAATTATCAATCGTTTTGGCATTGTTATGGGGGCGGATTCTCGCACGAATGCGGGAGTCGATTATATCTCGGCCTATCGGAAATTATTTGACTTTTCGGTATCGGGAGAAAGAGTAATTATGGTCTGTACATCGGGGAATTTATCGATTAGCCAAGGAGTGATTCACGAACTAAAAAGAGATCTGCACAATCAAGAGGATAAAAATCTCCATTCTCTGACTCATCTCTACGATATCGCCCACTATATCGGTGATAAAAGTCGTCAAGTACAAGCTAGGGAAAGAACTTGGCTAGAACAAGATAATATTGATTTTAAATGTAAGTTTATTCTTGGGGGACAAATTAAAGGAGAAGAACCGCAATTATTCATGATTTATCCCCAAGGAAATCATATTCAAGCCACCAAAGAAACGCCCTTTTTACAGATAGGTGAAACTAAATACGGTAAACCGATTCTCGATCGCACCATTACCTATGATACACCCCTAGAGGAAATGGCTAAATGTGCCTTACTTTCCATCGATTCGACCATGAAATCGAATATTTCCGTCGGACCGCCCATCTATTTGAGTATGTATGAAGCGAATAGCCTAAGCCTACGTCATAAGTTACAATTGCGTCTGGGAGACCCCTACCTAGCCAAAATGCGGAAACTCTGGGAGGATTACGTCCGGCAAGCTTTCGAGGCTATGCCCAATGTGGAATGGCATTATACCGATGAAGACCCCAAAGAAGATATCATAATAGATTAAGTAGATCTTTTTAACTTAACTTGACAATTCGATGATCATTGTTACCTTGATGTTGGCAGGTAGTCTAGCTTGGTTTTTTAGTACCCTTGCTGGTGGGGGCAGCCCCCTGATTCTACTCCCCGTTTTAGGTTGGTTTCTCGATGCTGCCGTCATTCCTCCAGTTTTAACCACGGGGATGCTACTCGGTAACGTCCAACGCATGGGAATGTATTGGCGCGCCATTGACTGGCCCTCGACGGTGTGGTATTTACCTGGGGCAATTATGGGATCTACCCTCGGTGCTTTTGTCTTTGCCCATTTACAATTCAAATGGTTGCCGCTAGTTTTGGGAATTTTTCTAGTTTTATCCTCGCTTAAACAATTATTTCCCCAAGAAGAAAATCGTTTTTTTGAGATTAAAACTTGGTATTTTATGCCCTCGGGATTTATCTACGCTTTCCTGTCGGGATTAGTCGGCAGTACCGGCCCGATGATGAACCTGTTTTATATTAACTATGGGCTAGTTAAAGAGCCAATGGTGGCAACGAAATCCGTTCACATGGTAGTAGTTCATGTGGCCAAATTAATCGCCTACGCAGCTTTTGGAGTTTTACATCTGCCTTTTCTTGGTTACGGTTTATTATTAGGATTAGCGGCCTGGCCGGGCAATTGGTTAGGACAAAAAGTTTTAGAAAAAATGAGTCCCCAACAATTTAAACAAGCAGTGATGTTATTCGTTTCGATGAGTGGCCTATTGATGATCTGGCGAGAACGGGGCATCGTTTTTTAAAATTTTGCTGACAAGGGGACAAATTTTGCTAGAATACTAAATAAAGGCAAATTGTACTAAAACAGTGTAATACGCCGATCACCGTTAGATTTGCTCCTTGATTAACCCCGCAACTGAAAATGACAGAAACCGCCAATTTTACCCTCGAACAAGGTTTAGAACGCTACCAACAGGGAGAAAGTGCCGCCAGTTTATTGCCCGAATTTAAAGAATTAAGCGATCGCAGTCCTAAAAATGCCGCCGTTTGGTCCTGTTTGGCTTGGTTATATATGCTCACCGATAAACCGGAATTAGCCCTAAAAGCCGCCCAAAAAGCCGTAAAACTCGATAAAGTTTCCCCCCAAAACCGGATCAATTTGGTTTTGGCTATGTTAGAAACCAAAACCGCTGGAGTTAGGGAACATATCGAACTGGTGCAACAATTAATTAGTTTAAACAAAGAAGTTCGCCAAGAAGTGGATGAAAATATCGCCGATGGTTTAGCTAGAAAACCCGATTGGAAAAGTTTAGAACGCGTTAAAGTTTGGTTAAATGAATAAGAATATGGAATTATCAAAACAGTTATTACTAGGCTTAAAAGCCAATGATTTTCGGCATCCCATCGACCTAGAGGCGACTAACTCCCTTAAACAGTTGCCCGGTTTAGATATAGCCGTGAGAAGTTTGTTAGGTTCCGTCGCTGAGGAATTCTTTTACCTAAATAATATTGCTGCTAGTGTTTTGGTGGGGGAAAAACAATTACCCGACCTGCATAATCTACTCCTAGAAGCTTGCCGAGTTCTCGACTTAGAACCACCTCAATTATACATTCAACAAAACCCCGTTCCTAACGCCTATACCTTCGCCATGCGCGGCAAAAAACCGTTTATGGTGATGCACACTTCCCTAATTGAAATGCTGACTCCCGCAGAAATTCAAGCGGTAATCGCCCACGAATTAGGTCATCTCAAATGTGAACACGGCGTTTATCTGACTTTAGCCAATATTATGGTCCTAGCGGCGGGATTGCTGCCCAATTGGGGGACAATGTTAGCACGATCCCTACAGGAGAGAATGTTAGCATGGGTGCGCTGCGCCGAGTTTAGCTGCGATCGAGCGGCTTTATTGGCAGTTCAAGACCCCAAAATCGTCATGTCGGTGTTAATGAAGTTAGCCGGAGGTTCCCCCAGTCTGGCACCTTTATTAAATTTAGAGGCTTTTATCGATCAGGCCAAGTCCTACGATGCCGTCAGCACCTCGGAAATGGGCGAAATGTTAAAGGGTTTGCAAACCCAACAGTTAACCCATCCCCTCCCCGTCCTGCGCGCGCGAGAAATCGATCGTTGGGCCAGTTCCCCCGATTATCACAATTTGTTAAAGGGTTCAAAAATGGGTTATAATGATAAAGCTAAGGCCAAGGGCGAATGGCGAAATTGGTAGACGCACCACACTCAAAATGTGGCGAGGCAGCCCCTCATGTCGGTTCGAGTCCGACTCCGCCCATTAAAATGACAAAAACCAAGCATAAGAATTTATGGTGCGTTACCGCAATTTTAACTTAGTGTCAGCATTCTTCCCTCGCTTTTAGCGATGGCATGAATGATGACCAGTATATAGGGTTTGCTGAATATTACTGGAAGCCCTAAATAATCCCATCAGACAAGATAAATAAAATTCCCCTTTTTCAGGGGAATTTTATATTGAAAGATCACAGTTAACCCTAGTTTTCCTGTTTCGGCTGTTTTAACTTTTTCAACCATTCAGCCCGTTCTCGATAATTCATGTAAGATTTAGAGCCAGCTTTTATAACGTCACTTGCATCTTCAGATAAATATTTTTCATTCAAAGAATTTTGCTGGGCTGTATCGCTGTTGGATTCTGTCGCAAAACTGTTTTGCCCCTTGTTTAGTAAACCTGAAAGCATAGCCTTCCTCTCCTGGTGCTAGTGTTACCCAATTGATACCCTCCATCATAACCTGCTTTTCATAATAGGGGATCGCCTCTGAGAGAGAGTGCAGCAAAATCAAAGTTTCATGACAATCCCCAGTACATAGCGACAATGCCATATTGACTACATACCAGATTAACCATAATCCCACTGGCTTGTAAGATGTCTGTTTATCAATTCTCTCTAGATAATCGATGAATATATACTCTGGAGACTTATTTTTAAGTTCTTCAATATCTTCGACAGAGTCGTTAAATGCCGAAAAATGAACTAAACCTAAACACTTTCCATTAAGTGTCAGTTTAACTATTGCCTGATACTGAAAATCGGCTTTTTCCCAGAAAGACTCCCAATAGAATTCGCACTCTCCTCGTTTTAATGAGGGCATATCATCTTGAGTTGCTTCTGTTAATTCAGCTTGTCCAATAGAACCAGATTGATCTTGAAGGGTGACTTGATAACGAGGTAATGCCATCTACAGGATTATTCTGGGGTACATATTTCTATTATCTCACTCTCATGTAAGAGTTGCGCTAATTCAAGTCTGAATTGCACCACTGCCTGATCTATCTTCATAGAATACCCTATTCGGGGTACAGGGTAAGCGCAGGGAGCATCTCACCTTTGTAACCCCTAAATCAGGTTTTTATGTCAAGCTATTTTGAAAGCCTTGCTAGAAACCAGTTTTATAGATAAGTATAATTACTCACTTGCATAAATGAGATGCTCCCGTAAGCGCATCTTAACAATCCTTGGTAAAATTAACTTTGTGTGAGTTGCTTGCCCACGATTCAGGCATATTTGAGTAGAATTTGCCGTCTCAATTGTTAAGTAACAATCGACTAAATAGGTCGAGTTTGTCACTATTCTGATTGCCTATTATCACTTGACATTCCTATAGGCAGGTCTATCACAAAATCGGCCAATTATCAATAGCGTTTGAGATGCGCTCACCCAGTAATAAAGAATAGTTTTAATGCCAATCTGCGGACTTTTGCTCCGAAGGAACTGTTGGGATTAACCAAGGTTTGTTATAATTAATCCTATAGACAGTCGATCGAGAGCAACAATATGTTAAATGCAGTGGAATTTAAAGCCAAAATCAAACAAGGTATTATCGAAATTCCCGAAGAATACCAACAGGACTTGAGGGAAGACAGCGAAGTTCAAGTTATTGTGATCAAACAAACGACGACTAGAACGAATTCAGAACTCAAAAATCAGGAAATTATCGATGATTTAACCGAAAATCCCGTTAAAGTCTCTGGATTTCTCTCTCGTGATGAAATTTATAATCGCCAATCGTAAATAAAAATGTTAACCAGCTTTATTGATACTAACATTTGGCTTTATCGGTTCTTTGAGGATCAACGAATAGAAGTTTTGGAAAGAGAAAGAAAGCGCATTATTGCCACTTCTATTACTGAAGAATCAAACTTGATTATTAGCACTCAAGTTATTAATGAAATCTCCGTTAATTTGCTTAGAAAAGCTAATTTTCAGGAAGAGAGGATTAGCTCTATCAATCGAGAGCTTTACAATCGTTGTCGAGTGGTAGAATTTAACTTAACAATTCTTGAATCCGCTTCTAATCTTCGTACTCAATACAGTTTTTCTTTTTGGGATAGTTTAATTGTAGCTAGTGCCTTAGCATCCGATGCTAGTATTCTTTACTCTGAAGATATGCAGGATGGGTTAATAATATCTAATCAAATAACTTTAATTAATCCCTTTCGATCAAGTTGATTATCAGTATGATATTATTAAATTACTCATTTAATCAATAGTGATGAATAGGCAACAAAAGCGAGTTTTATCCCTATTTTCTGGCTGCGGGGGAATGGACTTAGGATTAGAGGGAGGTTTTTGGGTACACCAAGACTGTATTAATGAAAATATTCATCGAGATTGGATAGTAGAAAGACGGGAACCATGGCTAAAACTACCGCGCACTACTTTTGAAACTGTCTTTGCTAATGATATAACTAAAGCTGCTCATAATGCTTGGATTCCCTACTTTGAAAAAAGGGGTAAAAAGAATGTATTTCACTTGGGGAGTATTGTAGATTTAGTCAAACAAGCAGAAAAAGGAGAGTTTCAGTTTCCCAGTAATATCGATGTAGTAACGGGAGGTTTTCCCTGTCAAGATTTTAGTGTTTCAGGAAAAAGAAAGGGGTTTAATTCTCACAAAAGTCACACGGGTAAACTACTAGACGAGAGTGAAGATAGTTTTCAGGACAATCGCGGGAAACTCTATTATTGGATGAAGAGAGTTATTGAATTAACCTTACCTAAAGTTTTTATTGCTGAAAATGTCAAAGGTTTAATCTCTTTGGCCAATGTTAAAGATATAATTGAAGATGATTTTAGTGCCATTGGTAAAGATGGATATATAGTTATCCCTAAACTTCTCTTTGCTCCCGATTATGGAATTCCCCAAACTAGGGAAAGAATTATCTTTATCGGTTTAAATAAAACCTATTTAAAAGCGACAGCGATAGGACATCTAGAAAATAATGATATTTTTCCGCATTCAACCCATAAAGTTATTAAGCATCAATTAAATCTGTTTGAGTCAATATATCCTCTTAAAACTTACAGTACAGTGGGTCAGATATTATCAGGTTTAGCAGAACCAGAAGATGAGTTATTTGACCTCTCACAAAAAAGTTATTCAAAAGCTAAACATTATGGAAAAACTCAGGGACAAATCGAGGTTAATTTACAGGGTTTAGGTCCGACTATTCGCTCGGAACATCACGGTAATATTGAATTTAGGAGATTATCTTTAGAATTAGGGGGAAAGATAGTTAATGAGTTAGAAGCAGGGTTAAAAATGAGACGTTTAACTGTGCGGGAATGTGCGAGAATACAGACTTTTCCCGATGATTTTGAATTTGTGCGTCCACAAAACAAGGGAGATGAAAAATATTCACTTTCGGCTACGGATGGTTACAAATTAATTGGTAATGCTGTGCCACCTTTGCTTGCTTACCATATTGCTAGACACCTAGAACATCAATGGAATTATTTGTTTGAAGATATTTATTCAGTCGGCAAAAACTTATGTGTAGCATTGCCTTAATAAATAAAAATCATCTCCTGACGACCGACTCCTCAAAATCCCAACTTTACACCTCACCCTTAATACCATTTTCTTTATTCGTGGCAGACATCCTACACCCCTCTCCCAGAACTGGAGAGGGGTTAGGGGTGAGGGTAATTACCATCCCTAACGTTACTGTTACTTTAGAAAAATGGTATAAGATAACTGCTATAATCTGGTCTTCTTATTCTTTGGTGTGATAGGTTTAACTCAATATATAAGCGATCAATCTTTGTGTTCTTTGTGTCTTTGTGGTTCGTTCCAGTCGCTCACTAGCATCACTGTATTTTAGAATACATTTTACCCGCCAAACCCAAGAGAGTCATAACCTGAGTTCGGAATCAGGGAAAACGGCAAAATTTCCCTAACCCGAACTCACCTTGATTACAAAACCTTATGGGTGTGAGAATGTTGTTTGACGTTATCCTCCGTCCGCACCAGATGAACAGCATTTAAGATGCGTTTTTTCTCTAGGGAAAAGTTTAAATCGTCTTTTTGGCCGCCCAAGGGGATTAACCCTTGTAGGTGGGGTTGATTTTTATAGGTGCGAGTTGCAGCAATCGCCCTTTCGACAAAATTCTCGCATAATTGGGCATTATCGGGGAAATTACTGGGTATTTGAGGATTATCGTCCTGAAATACCTCTCCTAAAGCCATGGCGCGGGCAAATTCGTAGGAAGTGGGAATTCCTTTGACAATTGCTTCTAGAGCTGCCGAGGGAATCGGTTCTAACACCGCCACTTTTTCTAATTCTCCCTCCTGTTTGAGAAAACAAATCGCTAAACCGAATACACAATAATCATCTTTTGTCAAGTCAGAAATGTTTAAGAATTGTGTCGCTGTGGCCATTATTTTAATCCTGAGTCGCTCTTTCTTTAATCTTGGGGGCGATGAGCGATCGAATCAAGGTTTTTATTAAGAGATATGAATGAGAAAAATTTAGCAGGGTTGGGCGGCGCTAACGCCCCAAGACGCAAAAAACTGAGAACTGTTAGACTAGAAACCAGCAGATTAACTGATAAACGAGCTTTATGTCACCCACCCTACTCATCTCCAAAGAACTCCCCACCCTGAAATATAATCCTAGTCTGGAGCGCTTTGATAGCTCTTGGGCGGCCCCTTTGTCCACTCTTCTGGGACTGGGACGGGCTGCCGGGGCGACTTTTATCGAATTTTTCCTGGAAAGAGTCAACTATATCAGTTGTTTAGCCGAAGATGACAGCATCACCAGTCTCTCACCGAAACTATCTACAGGGGCAGGAATCCGCCTTTTTCGCGGGAAAGCCGATTGTTATGTCAGTACCAACGATTTAAGCTTCCAAGGCTTAAAAAATGCCCTAGAAAAAGGTTTATCGATTCTCGGTTTAAACCTACCCAGTCCTAACGCGTATATTCCCGAAATCAATCTGGAAATGTTCCGGGATTATGCCACGGTCAAAAATAAAGATATTTGGCTCAATAATTGCAGTTCTTTGGGAGAAATGGGTGATATTCTCCTCGCTGCCAACGGTAAATTAAATCAGAAAGCCTCTCACGTCCAATCTCGTCGCGCCGCTTATTTTCGCGATTGGCAAGAAATTTTAGTTGCCGCTAGTGACGGCACTTTTGCCCGGGATATTCGCCTCACCCAATCGGTGGGCTATAATCTCCTCTGTGCCGATGGGGCTAATCGTTCTAGCATTGGTAAACGGTTGGGTAGTACCAGTAATCCCGATTTTCTGCGGACGTGGAATGCCGAGGAATCGGCGGCAGAAGTGGCCGAATCGGCGGGTAAAATGCTTTACGCTGACTATGTAGAATCCGGCAGTTATCCCATCGTCATGGCCAATGAATTTGGCGGCGTTATCTTCCACGAAGCCTGCGGTCATTTGCTAGAAACTACGCAAATTGAGCAAAAAACCACACCCTTTCTCGATAAAAAAGGCGAAAAAATCGCCCACGACAACCTGACGGCTTGGGACGAGGGATTATCCGATAAAGCTTTCGGTACTATCGATATGGACGATGAGGGAATGCCGGCCCAGCGTACTCTCCTAATTGAAAATGGTATCCTAAAAAACTTCATTGCCGATCGCACCGGTTCAATTAAAACCGGCCATCCGCGCACGGGTAGCGGTCGCCGTCAAAACTACACCTATGCGGCCGCTAGTCGGATGCGGAATACCTACATCGCCCCTGGGGAATATACCCTCGATAATCTCTTTAATTCCATCGATAAAGGCATTTATTGCAAAAAAATGGGCGGTGGTAGTGTGGGGGCGACCGGTGAATTTAATTTCGCCGTCGAGGAGGCCTATCTTATCGAAAATGGCAACCTGACTAAACCCCTGAAAGGCGCGACTTTAATCGGTTCAGCCAAGGAGATTATGAATAAAATCTCTATGTGTTCCCAAGATTTAGGTCTAGCGGCGGGTTTTTGCGGTTCTGTCAGTGGCAGCGTTTATGTCACCGTTGGTCAACCCCATTTAAAAGTAGATTCTATTACCGTTGGCGGTCGTTAATCATGACTTTAGTAATTCTCTACTATTTCCTCATTGCCATCATGATAGTGGGGATAATTGGCGAACTGCTGCCCGCTATCCCCGGCATGAGTTTGATTTTAATCGCCATGCTGGTGTGGGGTTTTGTCACCAAATTTGCGGGGATGGGGGTCGCTTTAACCGTGGCCTTTGTTATCCTTCTCCTCAGTCTGGGGGTGGAATTCCTCGCTAGTTATCTCGGCGCCCAAAAAGTTGGGGCGAGCAATTGGAGTCAAATCGGTCTAGTAGTGGGTTTATTAGCGGGAATATTCGGGCTTTTACCCGCTTTACCCATTGGCGGCCCGATTATCGGTCTATTTGTCGGTCCTGTGGTGGGGGCTTTTTTGGGAGAATACGCCTATCGTCGCGATTTGGAATTAACCCCCCGTTTGCAACAATCCCTAAAAGTCTGTGTCGGTATCGTCGTCGGTACGGTTATCGGTCACGTTGCCAAAGCTATGCTGGCCACGGCTGCCGTTATCGTCTTTATTGTCACCACTTGGCCCAATCTCTCTTCAGTTATCAGTTATCAGTTATCAGTTATCAGTTATCAGTTTTCAGTTTTCAGAACGTAGGTTGGGTTGAAGCATGAAACCCAACGCCCGCATGGTTTACGCTACCGCTAACCCATCCTACAAATAATTGTGCCTCCCTACTTATCCAGCTTACGGCTGACCGCTATCAGTTATCAGATTTGAGTTTTCAGTGGACACTGTTAAGTGGCAAGTTCTGAGCTTTCTTTTCACTGATTACTGATTACTGTTTACTGATAACTGAAAAATCCTCCAACACCCAAAAAAATCTATGCCAAAAGTTGAAGATATCGCCCAAATCGCTAATTCTAGCGCCCAAGCTTTAGGAATTGCTAAATACGACATCTATGGTTCTTCTGTCGATGAAACCGATGTGGATGTGTTTCAAGGGGAACCGAAACAGGTACAAGCTTCCAATCGTTCCAGCGTTATCGTTCGCGTCTGGAATCAGGATAATCAAGTCGGTGTCACCTCCACCACCGATGTGGACCCGGTGGGACTGCAATTAGCCCTAAAAACCGCTCAGGAAGCCAGCGTTTTTGGCGTTAAGGAAAATGTCCCCGATTTTAGTCCCGCTGCCACCGCACCCACCACAGAAGTGGCCAGCGAAATGTCTAATCAAGCACCAGTATCCACTCTCATCGATAAGTTATTAGCCGCCGAAAAATCCCTACTAGCAGCCCATCCGGCTATTGCCAGTGTTCCCTATAATGGTTTGGGACAACAGCAGGTCAGACGTTTTTATCTCA
This sequence comes from Microcystis sp. T1-4, assembly GCF_000297435.1. GTDB lineage: Bacteria > Cyanobacteriota > Cyanobacteriia > Cyanobacteriales > Microcystaceae > Microcystis. The sequence goes on from NZ_CAIP01000194.1 coordinate 14,154, forward strand.
ATAGCGACGGGGCAATGCGTCAGGAAGCGCGTAGTTATGCCAGCGTGTATTTATACACCAAAACCGAACAGGAAGGCAAAAAACCCCGCAGCGCTGGTGCTTTTCGGGTTAGTCCGGGCCTGGAAAAATTAGATATCGATGGTTGCATCGAGGAAGCGATTACCAAAACTGTTAGCCATCTGGACTATCAACCGATTACCACGGGTAAATATTTAGTGGTTTTTGCCCCCCGCGCCTTTTTGAGTCTAATGGGAGCATTTTCTAATCTGTTTAATGCCCAAAATGTCCTTGATAAACAGAGTCTTTCTACTCCTGAATCTTTGGGAACACAAATCGCCGCTACTGCCTTAAATTTGTGTGATGATGCCCTCCATCCAGCTAATGTTTCCGCAGAAACTTTTGATAGTGAAGGCACTCCTACCCGTCGTGTGGAATTAATTAAAGAGGGGATTTTGAGTAATTTTCTCCATAGCACGATTACCGCTAAACGGATGAATACAGAACCGACTGGCAACGGTAACATTGGGTCAAAAGTAACGGTTAGTCCCCATTTTTATCACGTTTTTGCTAGTGCTAATCAACCAAAAAGCTATTCTTTGGAAACAGCAGAAAATGTGGTTTTAATTGATAGTTTACAGGCACTTCATGCGGGAGTTAATTCTCTACAAGGTTCCTTCTCTTTGCCCTTTGACGGTTGGTTAGTGAACAAAAATGAGCGCGTTAGCATCGATTCCGCTACCGTAGCCGGGGATATTTTAACACTGCTGAAATCGATTGTTTATCTGGAACCGGAAGCAGTTATTACTCCCAGTGGTGTTTGTCCCTACGTTTGGGTAGAGGGTTTATCAATCACAGGAGAAGCTTAACACTATACCTGACCAAAAATAGGGGGTATTAACTAGGGTAATACCCCCCGCCAGATGGATGCTAATTTTATAGTCGTGGGTAAGCTGTTGACTATGCAAATTATACTAAATCTGGTTATTAAAGACTGATTATTTATTCTCCCTTTTGCCTTTTGCATGAGTAGAAAACGGGTTTCTCCGAAAAACCCGTTTTATGTGCGTTACTCAACGGATTTAGTATAAATCTGGTTATTAAAAACTGATTAGGGTTTGCGGCAAAAAGTAGGGGCGAAGCATTCGGATAGAAAATCTACGGTTTCACCATAGGTTATTGCCCGAATGCTTCGCCCCTACAGGACGCGGGCCGATGAAGACCCAAGGTTTTGAACCACGATTCTCTCAAAATCTTGCACCTGTGGGAGCGAAACAGGACACTAAAACCCTTATCTCGTTTATATTTCACATTTATTCAGCTTTAGTATTACTCCTAATTAAGAACTATTTTTCAGCCGGGGGAAACCAATTATCATCTAATGTTTGTTCGAGGGATATATGAGCGTCTGAATTGAGGGAAAAAAGCTGAGAAACTGATTTAATCGCCACTGGATAAACTTTATCATACATAGCCGCTAATTCTGGCCGTAAGCTGGGACTATCTTCTAAACGATGCTGAATTTGGGCGCGAAAATTGACTATTGCTGCCGCCCAATGATTACCTGACCGTTTTTTTTCTTCTTGCCAATAAGCCAGCTTTAAAAGATGTTCGATAAGACGGGTTAACAGACTCATTAAAGCTCGTCTATCACTTTTTCCCATACTCTCGATTTCTTCAATTAAATTATCCCAATCTACCTGCTCAAAATTGCGCTCTCGTAACTGTTTTACCGTCTCTTTTAGCCATTGATTATAATCAGTTTCGTAGGCAGTTGACGACATAATTTAACTCTCCATAGAAAATTACTTAGTAGATTAAGAAAGGTTAATGGGTGTATCCATTGATAGATAGGGTTTTTCGGCTATTGTAGTAGATATCTATGGGGGAAATCCAGATATATTCTAGAACGTGAGGTGTGGAACCTGACGCGATTGCCCATAAAAATGCCAGGTTTTTGAATGTGGACTCGTTGAACCAAGAATCCCGAAGCGCTGGGGTGGGAGTGTCAATCGGATTCTCTCAGGAAACCCGCTTTCTAAATTGCAGTAAGATTGAGGGCATAGTATGGCAATTTCGTAGGCGATGAAGGCAGCAGCAGTTATTGAACAGTACAAAAACGGGCGACGGGATTTCCGGGGGGAATCCTTGCGGGGCGGTAACTTTCGCGGTGCGGACTTAACAGGGGCGGATTTCAGTGGTTGTGATATACGCGGGGCAAATTTTAGTCGGGCGAATTTGACGGGGGTGAAGTTTACCTGGGCGAAGGCGGGATTGCAGAAGCGGTGGCTGGTGATTTTGTTGGGGTTGGCTTTGGTGTTAACTGTGGTTTCGAGTTTTTTTTCCGCCTTCGTCGGTTATATGGTGAGCTTAATTTTTGCTCCAACCAATCGAGAAACTCAATTGATTGGTTGGTCTAGCTTAATCTTTCTCATCTCCACTTTCCACATCGCTTGGCGCAAAAATATTTTGACCGTAGCAGGAGCCTTCGCCGGAGCAGGAGCCTTCGCCTCAGTCGGAGTCTTCGTCGGAGTCAAAGTCGGAATTGTAGCCGTAGGCTTAGCCGGAGTCGGAGTCTTCGTCGGAGTTTTAACCGTAGCCTTTGCCCTAGCCATAGCCGAAGCCGCAACCGAAGCCTTCTCCGTAGTCGTAGCCATAGCCATAGCCTTCTCCGTAGCCCCAGTCATAGCCTTCGGCGTAGCCCCAGCCCCAATAGCCCCAGTCATAGCCTTCGGCGTAGCCTTGACGCTATTTTACTGTTGGCTCGGTTGGCTGACCCTTAAACAAGAACACCGCGATCCTTGGTTGCGTAAAATTGTGATAGCCTTTGCTGCTATTGGTGGCACATCCTTTTTTCAAGCCAATTTAACCGCAACAGATTTTACAGGAGCCACCTTAAAAAGTACCAATTTTAATCAGGCAATCTTGAATAAAACAATTTTTAAACAAGCAATTAAATTGGAATTAGCCCGCCCCGACAATACCTTATTAGCCAATCCCCGGGTTAGAGAATTTTTGATTGATTCCCGCACCGGAAGCGGAAAAGACTTTGCCCAAGCCGATTTACGGGGGGCATACCTGGAGGGGGCAAACCTGCAAGCTGCCAACTTGCGCCTCGCCGATATCAGTGAAGCCAGCTTGCAATACGCCAACCTTGCGGGGGCAAACCTCACCGAAGTCAACGCCGTCAATGCCGATTTGCGCCATGCTACTCTGACGGGTGCTTGCGTGGAAAATTGGAATATTGATGCTACTACCCAACTGGATGAGGTGGACTGTCAGTATATTTACTTGCTTAATGGGCAGAAAGAGCGCCGCCCCAGCAGTGGCGAATTTCAACCGGGCGAATTTACTAAATTATTTGCCGAAATGTTCGACACCGTTGACCTGATTTTCCGCAATGGGGTAGATTGGAAAGCTTTCATCGCCGCCTTAAAAGAAGTGCAAGTGCAGAATGAAAATACGCCGCTTCAGGTGCAGAGCATTGCCAATAAAGGAGATGGCGTGATAGTGGTAAAAGTCCATGTACCGTCCGACACTGATAAAGAGAAAATTCATCAAGAATTTAACCAAAATTATCAACTACAACTCGCAGCCATCGAAGCCCAATATAAGGCACAACTCACCGCCAAAGATACGGAAATTGCCATCTATCGCCAACAAAGTGTTGATATGATGGAAATTACCAAAACCCTCGCCAACCGTCCCATCCATGTAGAGGCAAAAGCCATGAGCCACAGTAACGACAGTTCCCAAAATATTACCATCCGCGATATTAATAATTCCGCCGTCAATTTCGGCGAAATCATCGGCGATGTAACTAATACCATTAACCAAATTGCAGCCGATGCTTCCCCAGAAAATGCCCAACTTAAAGCTTTACTGCAAGAAGTAACCCAGGCGATTGAAATTGACAGCCATTTAGATGAAGAAGAAAAAGCCGAAGCCGCCAATCAAGTGAAAAAGATTGCCCAAGCTAGTCAAAATCCTGATGATGCCGGATTGCAAAAGAAAGCCCAACGAGCGGTTAATTTTCTTGAAACAATTGCTAAAGCTTTGGAACCTGCCAGCAAACTTGCCCAAGCCTGTCAAAAAGCCTTACCGATAATTTTGGGAATATTAGGCTTCTGATAGGTTTGTAGTTGCGCTTTAGCGCAGTTCTAGTTAGGGCTATAGCATCGACTTGCCGCACTTTTTTTTAGTCCAAACTTGCGCCATTTCTAACATATTAGTAACTCCAATAAAGAATCATCCTCAAGATAACAAATCAAGCGCAATTGTCGATGATAGCTGAGATTCTATCACTTGATGACCGAGATTAACCGGTCGAGCATTTCCCTCTACTGGCGCGCAATAACGGGGAATTGGGCTAGAAACGAGGCTAATATGACGGTCACTCACCGCTAATCCATGGGTAGGATCATAACCTTTCCAGCCGCCCCCCGGCAAATACACCTCTACCCAAGCGTGTAAATGTCTTTCTTCTTGGTCTAAATCTCCTTCTTGATAGCCACTGACAAAACGGGAAGCCAATCCCACACAGCGACACACATCCATAAATAAAACCACAAAATCGCGACAGGAACCCTGCTTATTTTTCCAAGTGTTTCCGGGTAGATAGGGTTCCCCGGTAATACGAATAATTTGCTGACAATTTCGGTAAATTTTGTCATTAAGATTAAACAGGAAAGATAGCACCTGTCCTTCGGTTTCCTGCATAATTTCTTGGGCTAATGCTGCCACATCGGGGTCATTAGCTAACCCATAAAATTGTCTGTAGGGTTGTAATTGACTGTGGAGGGAAATAGGATAATCAAAGGGTAAACAGGTCGCCCAAGGTTCCAATAAATACTGGAAAGGATTAACCCCATGGGTTTCCACTTCACTCACCACATCAATCAATAATTCTTCCGTCGGTTGATTAAACCAAATTTGTAAACAAGAATTGCCATCGAGGTCGATAATATTAGTTATCGTTAAAGGTTCTGGGTTAATTTTGAGCGTGAACTCTCGCAAAGTTTGCCCACCATCGGATTTTGGTCGCAAGCGCAGCAGATGGGGTGATAAAATCACGGGTTGATTATACAAATAATTAGTTTGATGCCGAATGTGATAACGCATTAAGTTGTTAATTGGGATTGATATTGAAAGTTATTTACTGCCAGAGGTGAGGCAAGTTCGGGATTGAAAACAAAGAAAGTTTCTGTCATTTTTGTTCCCACATCATTAACTCTTTTTTGAATATGGTCTAGGAATTCATGCAATCCCATTTCAATAACATCCTCGATGGTTAGATAACTCATTTCGGCACAAAGTCGCCCTAAACTTCTTTCTACCGAATTGCCCCAAGTTCCTACAGGAGTACCAGTAACTTGATGCAAACAGTGGTCTAATTCCCGCAGACAAAAGTGAATTGAACGAGGAAATTCTCGATTAAGAATTAAAAATTCGGCCACGTCACTAGGAGTAATCCGTCGTTGACATTTACGATACATTTCGTAGGCACTCACCGACCGCAGTAAAGCAATCCATTGAATTTGGTCTAGAGAAGTTCCTACCCATTGGGCGGAAGGTAAGAGATAATAGTATTTAACATCAAGAATTCTGGCGGTTTTATCGGCGCGTTCCTGTAATCTTCCCATAACGCCAAAATGCCAACCTTCATTATGAGTCATCGTCGCATCCATCACCCCCGCAAAACGGTGACTAGCCAATTTAACTTGGGTAAAAAAGTTCGGTAAAGTAGTTTGAGGATGGTAAGAGGAAGCATCTTTTACCATCAAGAAAAAACCATTAACCTGTTCCCACATTTCCGAAGAAATAATCTCGCGAACTGACCGAGCATTTTCTCTGGCCCAGCGCAAACAAGAGATAATTGAGTTACTATATTCCGTGTCAAATGTCAAGAAATTGATCACATTTTCTGCGGTGGCTGTGCCGTAACGTTTCTTGAATTGTTCTAAATCTCCCGTGGTTAAAACCAAAGGTTCCCACTGTTGCAAAACGCTGGTAGGTACATCTAACATTAAATTAAGATTAACATCCATAAACCGGGCGACATTTTCTGCCCGTTCAATATAGCGATTTAACCAATAAATTGAATCAGCAACTCTACTAAGCATAATTAACTGGGAAAAAGTGAAAAGGAAAAAGAAAAGGGTAGGGTGGGTTACTAACCCACCAAAATTTTGATTATTGTCCTGATTACTTGGTTAAAACCCAAGTATCTTTACTGCCACCACCTTGAGAAGAATTAACCACTAAAGAACCCTTTTTCAAAGCTACGCGAGTTAACCCCCCGGGATGCACATAAATTTCATCGCCACGATGGAGAATATAGGGACGTAAATCCACATGACGACCTTCAACTTCCGTGTCAATTAAAGTGGGAACCCGAGAAAGACTTAACACCGGTTGAGCGATATAATTGCGGGGATTAGCGGCAATGCGCGGGGCAAATTCTGCCCTTTGTTCGGGGGTGGATTGAGAACCGACTAACATCCCATAACCTCCCGACTCATTGGCAGCTTTTACAACTAATTTATCGAGATTATTTAAGACATAATCTAAGTCCTTTTCTCGCCAACAAAGATAGGTGGGAACGTTATTTAAAATCGCTTCTTCTCCCAGATAATAACGAATCATATCCGGGACAAAAGCATAAATAACCTTATCATCTGCGACTCCCGTACCCGGGGCATTAGCTAAAGCGACGCGGCCTTCCTGAAAAACTTTTAATAATCCGGGTACACCTAACATCGAATCGGGACGAAAAACCGCCGGATCTAAAAAGTCATCATCGAGGCGACGATAGACCACATCTACCCGTCTTAATCCCTTGGTGGTTTTCATTTGTAGATAACCATCAAAGACGACTAAATCACGTCCTTCCACCAGTTCTACCCCCATTTGTTGGGCGATAAAAGAATGTTCAAAGTAGGCAGAATTATAGGTTCCGGGGGTTAAAACTACTACGGTGGGATTAGGTAATTGGGGCGGTGCTAAATTAAGGAGAGTTTCCAACAGATGGGAAGGATAATCATCCACCGGTTTAACATTCATTGTCTGGAAAATATCGGGGAAGGTGCTTTTCATTACCCGACGATTTTCCAGGACATAGGAAATACCAGAAGGAACCCGCAAATTATCCTCTAAAACATACCATTGACCATCTTTATCGCGGACTAAATCGGTTCCCGTGATGTGACACCAGATACCTCCGGCGGGTTTCAGTCCCAGACAGGGTTTCAGAAATCCCGTCGCCGAGGCGATTAATTCGGGGGGAATAATGCCATCTTTAATGATTAACTGGTCATTGTAGATATCGGAGAGAAAAAGATTGAGAGCTTTGATGCGTTGTTTCAGTCCTCTTTCTAAATAATCCCAGTCCTCAGCCGAGACAATTCGGGGAATAATATCAAAAGGAAAGATTTTTTCCACCCCTTGATTGTCGCTATAGACATTGAAAGTCACCCCCAATTCAAACAGGGCCGACTGAGCGGTTTCCCGGTGTTGTTGAAGTTCTTGGGGCGGCAGATTCTGCAACCATTTGATTAAAGGGGACGAGTGGGGACGAGGTTGACCATCATCTAAGAATAGTTCGTCGTAGAAGCCTTCGGGATCGTAGGTATTTAATAGCACGCTGACCTCATTTCATACCTTACCTATTCCCAGTGTCGGACAATTGGCCTGATTTTTTGTAGTCTAGGAGACATTTTAAGGGAAATTTTAGGAAGTTACGTTTTTCGGGGCTGGCGATCGCCAATCGATCCCCACCGGTGGAGAAACCTGACCGGAGCGAGAATTAGACCTGAAAACTGTGTTACATTTTTTAAAGGTCACACCTTAAATCTTTCATTTTTCTTACTGGTTACGCGATGTTTACCAAACAAGTAACGGATTCTAAAGCCTATCAATGGTTTGAGGAACGCTTAGAAATTCAAGGGATCGCTGATGATATCAGCACCAAATACGTTCCCCCCCACGTCAATATCTTCTACTGTCTGGGTGGTATCACCCTTGTGTGCTTCGTGATCCAGTTTGCCACTGGTTTCGCCATGACCTTCTACTACAAACCCACCGTAGCAGAGGCCCTCTCCTCGGTACAGTACATCATGAACGAAGTTAACTTTGGTTGGTTAATTCGTTCTATCCATCGCTGGTCTGCCAGTATGATGGTCTTAATGATGATCCTGCACGTTTTCCGCGTTTACCTGACCGGTGGCTTCAAAAAACCTCGGGAATTAACCTGGGTCACTGGGGTTGTCCTGGCCGTGATCACCGTTAGCTTCGGTGTCACCGGTTACTCCTTACCCTGGGATCAGGTGGGTTACTGGGCGGTTAAAATTGTTTCCGGTGTACCTGCTGCTATTCCCGTCGTCGGTGATCAACTCGTCACCCTGATGCGCGGTAGCGAAAGCGTCGGTCAAGCAACTTTAACCCGTTTCTACAGCTTACATACTTTTGTACTACCCTGGTCGATCGCGGTCTTCATGTTGCTACATTTCTTGATGATCCGTAAACAAGGCATTTCTGGGCCTCTATAATTCAGAAAAATATCTCTGTCGATCCGAAATCATTTTTAGGAGACATTATCCATGTCCACATTAAAAAAGCCCGATCTCAGCGATCCCGCTCTGCGCGCTAAGTTGGCTAAAGGGATGGGTCACAACTACTACGGTGAACCCGCTTGGCCTAACGATCTGCTCTATGTCTTCCCGGTGGTTATCTTCGGTACGATCGGACTCTGCACCGGTTTAGCGATTATGGATCCCACCATGATCGGTGAACCTGCCGATCCTTTCGCTACTCCCTTAGAAATTCTGCCAGAGTGGTATCTTTATCCCGTTTTCCAAATTCTCCGTATTCTTCCTAACAAACTCTTGGGTATCGCTTGCATGGCCGGCGTTCCCCTAGGCTTGATGTTAGTTCCTTTTATTGAAAGCGTCAATAAATTCCAAAATCCTTTCCGTCGTCCCGTCGCCACCGCTATCTTCCTATTCGGTACTGTGGTCACGATTTGGTTAGGTATTGGTGCCACTTTCCCCATCGATACATCTTTAACTCTCGGTTTGTTCTAAGTTACTGAACTTCACCGGTTTTTTGCCCACGCTTGTGATTCCTGACTTTGGAAGAGCGATCGTGGGCAATTTTAATTGTGATTTCCTCTAACGGGTAATTTGTTGTACCAAAGCGATAACATCGCTGCGGCTGAGTTTTTCCTTCCCTAAAGCTAGGACTTCGAGAGTGCCATGGGCTAAAGCGAGGGGAATCTTACAAAAATCAAGGGCTGGCCCTTTCGGCAGCGATTGAGTGTAATAATCGGCTAATTTCAGATTACGACGGGCATAATTATGAATATCAGTAATTGTCCAACCCTGGGGCAGAAAACTTACCCCCCGGCGCCGATCCTCCCCATGGTTGCGGGCAATATTAACCGCTTGTAAACCCCGGCCAAAACCGATGGCATAACTGCGATTAGTTTCGGTGCCATCGTACCAATTCCAGAGGTCAGACAGCAATAAACCCACGGCACCGGCCACACTAAAGGTATATTGATCTAATTCCACTTCTGTGCGAATATCCCAGTTATTCCCAGCCCAGTAGGCCATGCGATCGGCCATGGCCGCCGTGGCATCCCAGATCCGGGGGGCGATCGAATCCGGTGCTAACATAGCCCATTCGCCAATTCTCAGGGTTACTTCCGGCAAAATCTCCCGATGGACTAAGCCAAAAGCAAAGTTCTCTTCGGTAGAATTTTCGGTACCTGCTTGTAAATTCAGACTAATTTGTCTTAATATCTGAGATTTACTGAAGTTATCTAGGTCGGGATGGTCTTCTACTTCATCGATCGCCCTCATACAGAGATAAGCTGAGGCTACTGCCTCGAGCAGACGATCCGGTAAACGACTTATGGGAATATAAAAAGTTCGACTCGTTTCTTGCAGAATCGTTAAAGCATTATCGCGCAAATTCATTCAGTCCTCTCCTCACGCCAACTTAGGTAACTACGAGTTAAACCAATCAGACAGATCGGTTTAGGTTATGCCGATGTTCCTAAGACCAAGTTGCTGTCCATTGTAGTATGATTCTTCAAAATTTCGAGATTATTCCCGAAAAAATCAAACATTAGGGTATTCTTGACAATTTTTCTTTCTGGGATAGCTGAGGGACAATTACGGCAATTTTTCGAGATTACAGGCTTAAAAAGTGGTTTTTACCCGTTTTTAAACAGGATTTTGCGGCTTCATGGCAGGGATTGAAAGGAGGTCACTTGTAAAACCGGCCCGATCATGGCCATAGTCATCACATCTGAGCGAATTTGACCGATGACTGTCACTTTTGCCTTTGTTTGGGTTAATTCGGCGGGCGGTTCCATTAATTCGTAGGTTTGACCGTTATCGGCAATTAATGCCCAAGTTCCTGTGCCTATTTCGATTCTTTTTACCCGACCCGTTACACTAATACTCATGCTTTAATTTCCCCGATCAATGCGATCGCAATTTCTGCCCCTGTCACCAGCATTCTATCGATATCTTTCCTCGGCATTGATTGCCAATTTTGCCGGACTTTAACCCCATCAATCAGTTTTTTTTATCTAAAAAGCGATCACCATTGCCGCCACCATGGCCAAGAGGGATGCCACAATTGACCACGGCCCGACTGAGCGTTCGACAAAAGCTCACGCCGAAGCCTGCCCCCACGAAAAACTTTTTGCTGCAGACCCCAATTAAGCCTAACTGTTAATAGCGTAATGATAGGCGCTACCATTAGATTTCATAGGTGTCAACCACTGGCAGATAGTTTCTAGTTGTTGACGGATTTGATCGAGATGATCCTGCACGGGTTGCAGGAAGGTTTCATACTGTTGTACCTGAGTTTTTAAACGCAATAATGCCAGATTAGCATCCCGCCATTCTCGCTCCTGTTCTTCAAATTCACGAGTTTTTTGCGCTAAATCCGACCATTGACCCTCAATAATATCGCCGCTTTTTTGTAAATCCTCTTGTAGTTGCTTGATTTCTGCTGCTAAACGTTGACTTTCTTGGAGATTATTTTGATAATTATCGGCCAACAGCATTAATACCA
>NZ_CAIP01000193.1 GCF_000297435.1 Microcystis sp. T1-4
GCCGTTAAGAATATGGTCAAAAACCCGAAATTATCTCAGGCAATATCTGATGTAAGCTGGGGAGAAATCACCCGACAATTAGCCTATAAATGCCGTTGGTATGGGAGAAATTACATCGAAATAGATAGATGGTTTCCTAGCTCTAAAAGGTGTAGTAATTGCGGGTATATTGCTGAGAAAATGCCGTTAAATGTTCGAGAATGGGATTGTCCAGACTGTGGGACACACCATGACCGAGATATTAACGCCAGTAAAAATATTTTGGCCGCAGGGCTTGCGGTGTCAGTCTGTAGAGCGACCATAAGACCAGAACAGAGTAAATCTGTTAAGGCAGGTGCGAAAAATCCTTCGGGACAGAAGCAGAAACCCAAATCGTGAGGTTTGGGAATCGCCGTCCGTTTTACGGCGGCGAGGATGTCAACAATGTCACCTCGATCACCTAAACTAAATAGATAGTCAATTTTCGCTTTTGCCACGTGGAACTATCCCACTCTCTCCTATTTTCGATCGGTTTAGTCGCCTGTTACCTAGCTGTTCTGATTCTGATCGCTGAAAAATTAAAAAGTCTTTTCAGTACCGATGGCGAAATTACCCGCAAAGTTGTCCACATTGGCACGGGAAACGTCATCCTTTTGGCCTGGTGGTTAAATATCCCCGCTTGGGTGGGAATAAGTGCGGCCATCCTAGCGGCAACTATCGCTATCCTATCCTATTTTTTCCCCATTTTACCCAGTCTTAATAGTGTCGGTCGCCGCAGTTGGGGAACTTTTTTTTATGCTGTTAGTATCGGTGTTCTCGTGGCTTATTTTTGGCCAATTTCTCACCCCGAATACGCAGCAATGGGTATTTTAATTATGGCGTTAGGAGACGGATTAGCAGCCCTAGTCGGACAAAATTTTGGTCAACATCCCTACAAAATTTTCGGCAGTGGCAAAAGTCTGGAAGGTTCCCTGACTATGTTAGGAGTCAGCTTTTTAGTCAGCTTGATTATTTTATCTTTTATTAATGGCATGAATCCGCCAATTATTTTAGTATCTTTATTAACAGCGATCGGAGCTACTATTCTAGAAACTTTCTCGAAACTAGGTATAGATAATCTCACTGTACCGATTGGTAGCGCCGCCATTGCCTATTTTCTTACTCAAATTTTCATCTCAAGCTAGGCTATCTCAGCTTATTCACAAGGGCCGAATCTAAAACCTCATTGGTTAAGCTAAGTAGGGAGGCACAATTATTTGTTAGGATAGGTTAGTGGTAGCGTAACATGAGCGGGTGTTGGGTTTCATGCTTCAACCCAACCTACGTTCTATGTTAGCAATCAGCTTTTTAGTCAGCTGTACCGATAAGTACCTAAGCAAAATTAATTACACATATCTAACCACCTCTTGCTTCTTGTCTCTTGCCTCTTGCCTATCTTCACTAGGAAATTAATTGGCTCTTCTAGGTTCTGTGTGATAAGTTTAATTGACATAGGATCGATCGATCTTTGTGTCCTTTGTGTCTTTGTGGTTCGTTCCACCCCCTCGCTCTTGAGAAATGTATCTTAGAATACATTTTACCCACCAAAGCTGGGAGAGCCAATTAATTTTGCACGACTACTTAACTGATAACTGATAACTGATAACTGATAACTGATAACTGATAACTGATAACTGATAACTGATATGACCTTTACTATCACTCAAAACCAAAATCAATATCTTACCTATTGTCTCAAGGATGAAGAAGCTGACGCTTATCTGGAAGTGGTTCCCGCTAGGGGAGGAATCATCACCCGTTGGCAAATTTGCGGAGAAGATATTTTATATCTGGACACAGAAAGATTCAAAGATCCTAACCTCAGTGTGCGCGGAGGAGTTCCGATTTTATTCCCTATCTGTGGCAACTTACCCAATAATACCTATCAACACCAAGGCCGAAACTATAGCCTTAAACAACACGGATTTGCTCGTGATTTACCCTGGCAAGTGAGCAAACAAAGCAGCGAAACCGCCGCTAGTTTAACCCTAGAATTAAACAGTAATGAAGCCACTCGTCAAGTCTATCCCTTTGATTTTCAATTAATCTTTACCTATCAACTGCAAGGAAACAGCCTCAAAATTCACCAAAAAGTTATTAATCTTTCCCCCGAAAAAATGCCCTTTTCTATCGGCTTCCATCCCTACTTTCAAGTCAACGATAAAACCCGATTATCCTTTGATATTCCCTCCTCCCAATACCTCGACCAACGCACGAAGACCCTCCATTCCTACTCTGGCAACTTTGACTTTAATCTCGAAGAAATTGATGCTGCTTTTCCGCAAATTACGCGCCATCAAAGTAGTTTTAGTGATTCCTATCATCAGCGTCAAATTGTCCTCGGTTACGACGATCTCTATACAACCCTAGTTTTTTGGACCCTGAAAGATAAAAATTATATCTGTCTCGAACCTTGGAGCGCTCCCCGCAACGCCCTCAACACAGGCGAACATTTGACCTACTTAGACCCCCAGAGTAGCCGCGAGGCGATCATAGAAATGCGAGTCAATCAAATTTAAATTTCCCCTTGACTTAGCCCCGATAAGATGTTATATTGATAAATCGTGTGCAGAACACGAAACGGGTCGCTAGCTCAGCGGTAGAGCACTCGGCTTTTAACCGATTGGTCTTGGGTTCGAATCCCAGGCGACCCATAAAAACTTACTGATACAGAAAGATTGACTTGTCTTCCCCTGTCTATGGATTAGCCTTGCATACCAGCAGTCCCCAACTAGGACTGGCCCTCTCTAATTTCCGCGATGATAGTCGTCAACAAACTTGGGACTTAGACAGGGATTTATCGAACCTATTCCACCCCTATCTAAAACAGTTCCTGGCTCCGCAAAAATGGGCAGATTTAGCCTTTCTCGCCGCCGCTAAGGGGCCGGGCAGCTTTACCAGTACCCGCATCGGTATAGTCACCGCTAGAACCCTAGCACAACAATTACAGCTACCGATTTTTACCGTCTCCAGTTTAGCGGCCTTTGCTTGGTCACAACGGCATTTTTACCCCGTCGATACCCATCTAGCCCTAGAAATGCCCGCCACTAGGGGACAATTGTATGTGGGCATCTATCGGGGTAATCGGGTTTATTTAGCTGATAGTCTGATGACTCCGGAACAATGGCAGCGCACTTTAGAAAACTTAACTATTCCCTATCAAAGATTAGCTACACCCAATTATTTAGGCATAAATGCCCCCGCTATCCTCGATTTAGCCTATTTGGACTGGCAAACAGGAAAACGCCCCCATTGGTCGGAGGCGCTACCATTTTACGGGATGTGATTAGCAATTCCCTCTTTTTTTCAAACTATAGCCAGCTAGTCCGAGGGTTACTAATCCTAAAACTGCGCTAGGTTCGGGTACGGGTTCAACGGAATAAATCGCCACATTGCGACTCACTTCATGGGCAACAATTAACAAGGGAGTACCATTGGGACTATCGGCAGCCGGGATAAATAATAATCCTTCGGGAGAGCGATCTCCCAATTGCCCATCGTTGATATAATTAGTGAACAAAGGATTACTAGGGTTGGTGATATCATAAACCATGAAACCGCCAGCCCTTTCTATTCCCACAAAACTATAGAGACGATTACCCACAGTTCCCACTGCTAAACCTTCCGGTTCTGGCCCGCGGTTATCGCTACGACTATCGAAGCTGCTAGGAGTACCATCGGAATTAAAAATACTAGCAGTTAGGGGAGTTGCCGAAAAAGCCGCTAAAATTTGTTCAAAATCATCGCCACTATCGAAGACTTGGGACAGTCCATTAGTGACATTCCAAATCGAAAAAGAACGACCACCATAGGCAAAAAGTTGGCTATATTGACCTTGGCCATTGAGTCCGTCGATGGTGGAAACATCTAAACGTCCGAGATTTTGGGCTAATTGCAATTGGGCCGCATTAGGGAAAGCATTGGGGTCTAAAGTTAGAGTAGAAACTCGTCCAGCCTCATCTCTAGTATCCCCTTCATTGGCAGTAATTAAATAGTTTTGTCCAGCGATGGTAAAGGTGGCGATCGTATCCGGCTGATATAAGCCAAAAACCGGCCAATTATTAATTCTCACTGCTGGGGAATTAGCCGCTCCTCCAAATACTACCCCATCTCGATCGCTAGGATCCAAACCATTACCCGGTGCGTTAAAATTTTTGGCTCCTAGGGGTAAAATACTGGTGACTTGAGCGTTAACAATATTGACTATTGCAATAGCATTATTTTCCTGTAGAGACACCCATGCAGTGGTTCCATCGTCGGAAACGGTGATGTATTCCGGTTCCACATCTTGGGAAACCGTTTGACCGGGAAAAATACGGACTCCCTGACTTCTGAAAGTGTTCTCTTGACCATTAAAACTGGTAAAGGTAGCAGTGTTGACGGTGGGATTGAGAACACCAGCACTAAGATCAATAATACTAACGGAACCATCGGGATTGACACCATTAGCTGGTTCCCCCTCGTTAGCGACCAAAACCCGATTACCGTCAGGAGTAAAGGTTAACATATCTGGTAAAGCGCCCACAGTCACCTGACTCTGAAAGACACCATTAGTATCGAAAAATACTACACTGCCGTTATTGGTAATCGGATTAGCTTCCATGGCCAGGGCCACGATACCATTTTTGATGGCAACGCTGTTAACCCCCGCACCGTAGGAGCTAAGATCGATCGATGGTAAGGGAATTGGACTAGCGGGATTGCTGATATCGGCAATATCTAGACGATTATTCGGACCGGTCAGGAATAATTTGCGACTAGCGGGGTCATAAGCGGGAATTTCTGCCCCGAAGTTATTAGCAGCAGTTGTACTATTGCCAAGACTGCTCAATCGCGTGATATTTAAAGCTGAGGCCGATTCGGTAACAATGTTGATACTGCCAGCAATTGACAGCAAGGTTAATAAAAATTTCCCATGGTGACGATAGATAGCATGAATCATATTTTTAGCTGAAAACCTGCAAAAAAAGGCTAAACAATCGCATTTTTTCAGACTCAAGTTAAAGGAAGATTAAACAGGAGAGAAATTAAGGATATCTTCAAAATTTGGCCGAGAACAGTAAAAGCGAACTAGGAAAACGGGTTACTCGCTCGCTTTTTAGTTGAACGGCTCATTTACCGGAGTGATAACATGGTTTAGTATAAGCTCGATCAATATGGAATCAAGACTCGTGTTATCTACTCTCCTAGCCGATTTCAAGATCATTTTTGAACGTGACCCCGCTGCCCGTAACTGGTTAGAGGTACTGTTTTGTTATCCTGGATTACAGGCTTTACTGTGCCATCGCTTCGCCCATTGGCTATATCAGATCGGGATTCCCTTTATTCCCCGTTTAATTTCCCATCTTGCCCGTTTTTTCACTGGTATCGAAATTCACCCCGGCGCCCAAATTGGTCAGGGTGTTTTTATCGACCATGGCATGGGAGTTGTCATCGGAGAAACCGCCATTGTCGGTGATTATGCCCTCATCTATCAGGGAGTTACCTTAGGAGGGACGGGGAAAGAAAGCGGTAAACGTCATCCGACTCTAGGGGAAAATGTGGTCGTCGGCGCTGGGGCTAAGGTTTTAGGTAATATTTATCTGGGTAATAACGTTCGCGTCGGCGCTGGTTCTGTGGTGCTGCGCGATATTCCTGCCGATTGTACCGTTGTTGGTGTACCCGGTCGTTTAATCTATCGGGCCGGGACGCGGGTGGAACCCCTCGAACACGGTGATTTACCCGACTCGGAAGCGGTGGCTATTCGCGCTTTGGTGGACCGCATCGAACAACTGGAAAAACAAGTGTACGAATTGCGGCTAGAACGGTCAAAAGAACCAGATTATCGGATTAATTGCCCAGTTTTAGCCCATTTAGAAGAAGAAGCGAGTCATAGCTTTTGTCCTGCGGCCGATCGAGATATGCGCGAGTTTCTTGAAAGATCGGTTTATCCCCGAGAATCTTCTGATATGATAGAAGACTCGTTTTCTAAGTAGCTGAAACCCATTTATCAAGGCTATGATTGTTAAGGACTACTTGGCACCGTCCGATGGCTCAAACTGACTCAATCCGTATCCGTGGCGCACGACAACACAATCTCAAAAATGTTGATCTCGAATTACCCCGCAATCAGTTGATTGTTTTTACCGGAGTTTCGGGATCGGGCAAATCTTCCCTCGCTTTCGACACCATTTTTGCCGAGGGACAGCGCCGCTATGTGGAGTCCCTCAGCGCCTACGCGCGGCAATTTTTAGGACAATTAGATAAACCCGATGTGGATGCGATCGAGGGTTTAAGTCCGGCTATTTCCATTGACCAAAAATCCACTTCCCACAATCCCCGCTCTAGTGTGGGAACTGTTACGGAAATTTACGATTACTTGCGTTTATTGTTCGGTCGTGCTGGTGAACCCCATTGTCCCCATTGCGATCGCAATATTGCCCCCCAAACCATCGATCAAATGTGCGATCGAGTGATGGAATTAGCCGAGAAAACCCGATTTCAAATCTTGGCCCCGGTAATTCGCGGCAAAAAAGGCACCCATAAGCAATTAATCTCTAGTTTGGCCTCCCAAGGCTTTGCCCGGGTGCGGATTGACGGCAAGGTAGTAGAATTATCCGAGGGCATCGAGTTAGATAAAAAACATTTTCATGATATTGAAATTGTTATCGATCGCCTGATCAAAAAAGAGGGTTTACAGGAAAGATTAGTGGATTCTTTAACCACTTGTTTAAAGCATTCCGATGGTGTAGCGATTGTGGAAATTCTCGATGAGAATAACGAAGATAATCCCGAAGTTACCAAAGAAATTGTCTTTTCCGAGAAATTTGCCTGTCCCGAACACGGGGCAGTTATGGAGGAATTATCCCCCCGTTTATTCTCTTTTAATTCTCCCTATGGTGCTTGTCCCAACTGTCACGGATTGGGCAGTTTACGGAAATTTTCGGCAGATTTAGTCATTCCAGACCCAAAACAACCGGTTTATTCCGCTATTGCCCCCTGGTCAGATAAGGATAACTCCTACTATCTTTCTCTCCTCTACGGTTTAGGGCAAGCTTTAGGTTTTGAAATTCAAACCCCTTGGCAGAAACTAACAAAAACCCAGCAAGATATCATTCTCTATGGGAGTAAAGAACCGATCTATTTTGAAGATGATTACCGTTACGATACTGGCCGCGGTTACTATCGAGAATTTGCGGGAGTTATCAATATCTTAGATAGGAATTATCAAGAAACCACCTCGGAAGTTATTAAACAAAGACTAGAGAAATATATTGTTAACCAAACCTGTGAAGTTTGTCACGGAAAAAGATTAAAACCGGAAGCTTTATCGGTACGTTTAGGACAATATACGGTCACGGATTTTACCAGAGTTCCCATTCGGGATTGTTTGCAGAGAATTAATGATTGTCATCTAACCCCAAGACAGGCATTAATTGGAGAATTGGCCCTGAAAGAAATCAAAGCGAGACTACAATTTTTAATCGATGTGGGATTAGATTATCTTACCCTCGATCGACCGGCGATGACTTTATCTGGGGGAGAATCCCAACGAATTCGATTAGCCACTCAAATCGGTTCAGGATTAACGGGAGTCTTATACGTTCTCGATGAACCTAGCATCGGATTACACCAAAGAGATAATAGTAAACTGTTAGAAACCTTGCAAAGATTGCGAGATTTAGGTAATACTTTAATCGTCGTCGAACACGATGAAGAAACGATTCGGGCAGCCGATTATGTGGTCGATATCGGTCCGAAAGCGGGGATTCATGGCGGAGAAATCATCTGTCAAGGCAGTTTTAAAACCCTTTTAAAGTCCAAAAAATCGATAACAGGGGCCTACCTATCGGGACGCAAAGTTATTGAAACTCCTCCCCAAAGAAGGCATGGAAATGGTAATGCTTTAGTTTTAAAAAATTGCCATCAAAATAACCTAAGAAATATCGATGTAACGATTCCTTTAGGAAAATTAGTCTCGATTACGGGAGTATCTGGTTCAGGCAAATCCACCCTAATTAATGAGTTATTATATCCAGCTTTACAACATCATTTAACCCGTTTAACTCCCTTCCCCAAAGAGTTAGATAAAGTGGAAGGATTGGACGCGGTTGACAAAGTAATTGTCATCGACCAATCACCGATAGGACGCACTCCTCGGTCAAATCCTGCCACCTATACGGGGGTTTTTGACATTATTCGCGAGATTTTCACCGAAACCATCGAAGCAAAAGCTAGGGGTTACAAAGCGGGGCAGTTTTCTTTTAATGTTAAGGGAGGACGCTGTGAAGCTTGCCTAGGCCAAGGGGTAAACGTCATCGAGATGAATTTTCTCCCCGATGTCTATGTGCAGTGTGATGTGTGTAAAGGAGCGCGTTACAATCGCGAAACCCTACAGGTTAAGTATAAAGGGTATTCGATCGCCGATGTCTTAGATATGACGATCGAGGAAGCATTAAAAGTCTTTGAAAATGTCCCCCGGGCCACCACCAGATTACAAACTCTCGTGGATGTGGGTTTAGGATACTGTAAACTCGGTCAAAGCGCCCCCACTTTATCCGGTGGGGAAGCGCAAAGGGTGAAATTAGCGGCCGAATTATCCCGACGGGCCACGGGAAAAACCCTATATTTGATCGATGAACCGACTACGGGTTTATCTTTTTATGATGTGCATCATCTCTTAGATGTGTTACAAAGATTGGTCGATAAAGGTAATTCGATTATCGTCATCGAACACAATCTCGACGTGATTCGCTGTAGCGATTGGATTATTGATTTGGGACCGGAAGGAGGGGATAAGGGAGGAGAATTAATCGCGGTGGGAACACCGGAAACCGTGGCTAAATGTGAACAATCCTACACCGGTCATTATCTTGCCCAAGCATTACTTCAATATCCCCCAAAAAAGCGGGATAATATTAGGGAAGAACACAGAGATAATAAAGCCAATGATCAAGATTAGTATTTAACTCTTGTTCGCTCTTAATTTCCTGACCGGTTTTCCAAGAATAAATTTTAATCTCTTGAAAGTAAGACCTTAACTGTCTTAATTGTTCTTTGGGGGTGGCGTAATAATTTTGCAGACGAAAATTATGGGGTTCATCCCGAATAATTGCATAGTCAGCAGTCAATAACTGTTCGTAGCTAAGAGAGGGATTACAGGCACGCAAAATCACCCAGAGGACTAAATTTACATAGCTACTAAAAGGATTGAAACTAATCTTTTTTTTCCAATCGAATTCTGGGATAATTCCCTGAAGATTATGACTAGAAAAGCAAAAATAACCGCCAGTTTTACCGATGCGGCTAATTTCCTCTAAAACTAGAAAACGGTCAGCAGGGGAAATATAATCAATGCCATTAAAACTAAAGAGAATAAAATCAAAATAATTATCGGCAAATTGTTCTAGATTTCTAGCATCGGCCACTTGCCAGACTAAATGGGGGAATTTTTGACGACAAGCGGCGATCATTTCCGCAGAATAATCAACACCGATATATTCTCGTACAAGAGGGGCAAAATACTTCGTAGTCCGTCCCGCACCTACCCCTAAATCAAGCATTTTCATGGTTGATAAACGCTCTTGCAGCAGAGTTAAAATTGTCTTTTCTGCTGGCTGTAGTGCGGTTAATTGGGCATAATAACCGACAATACTAGGGTCTCTATAGGTTTGCTGATTTTTATCCTTAATCATTCTCGATCGCTCTTTCCTCATAATCTGGCTGTTTTTCTCTTACTAATAATTCACCTTCCCAACCGCCAATTACTTCTTCAAATAAGCCTTCTTGCCATTGGCTAAATGTAGTTTTTTCTTCTTGTTCTTTTAGAGATATTGGCTGATCAACTAAGGTAACTTCTAAATCTGTGTTTTTAAGTTCAGGCGGTAAAGATATTTGTAATGTTCCATCTTCTCCTACATGGGTTTTAAAACTAATTGTTTTCATGGTTTCGGCTCAGGTTACTACTATCATAAGGATAGTGTGATATGTCCTCGTCTGACAAGGTGCGTCCCTTGGCGTCTTTTAACCATAAAGACATCTTCACCCCAAACAGGTTGGACATGGCAGAAACCACCATCCGATGAGAATGGTGATACATCCCACTCAAGACACCGTTACCCGGATCTATTCGAGATCGAACTCACGATGTTGCATAACCACGAGAAACTTGATATATTGGCAGTTGATAAATATTATTGAAAATTTACTGGAGACCTAAGTATGTTATCAACTGATGTCAGACAAAAATCAATGATTAAGAGAATTGAGTAAGTTGTTTCTATTTTAATGGAAGACCGCCCTTTCTTTAAAGAGGAACTTAATTATTCAGAAATAGTGAAACATTTGGTTGAATTATTTGAGAAAAATTTACCTTTTGAGGAATTTAACACTATATCAGAGGCAGAATTGAAAGAGCATTGTAGCTTTATTATGTCCACAGAAATCCTGTCAAAAATTGGCGGCAATTTTACTCCTGAACAAATGGCTATTTTCGATGAAGCAATTAAGCGTAAATAGGTAATTATGAGTTATTTGTTAGATACTAATTAAGCGTAATCTTGAAATTTATCAAAAAATTGAAGATGTCAAAGCTCAAAGAAAAAGTATCTTTATCAGTTGCATTACTTATTTTGAAATTAAGAGGGGATTTTTGGCAGTTGCTGCACCTAAACAAAGAGAAAGATTTAACCAACTTTGTCATGATTATCAAATTATTTTATCAGATGATTTAGCTATTTTAGAAAAAGCATCTGAAATTCATGCTGATCTTAGATTAAGAGGATTACCCATACAAACAGAAGATATTTTAATTGTTGCTACTGCTATAGTTAAAAGTTTAATTGTTGTTTCTAATGACGGTGATTTATTGAGGGTTGAAGGATTAAGTTTAGAGAATTGGGTAGAGTTATAAATTAAACCCAATCTTTAATTCATCCGCCATATTTTAATAGCTTGAGTCAGTAAAGACGTGCATTACACTACGTTAACGCACCCTACAAAATCGGCGTACTGCTACGCAGTGTCTTCGGCATCGCACTGTAAGGATGGGCGGTGATTTTTCCTGTGTCACTATCAAAATTAGGAGAAAGTGGCCTAATATATATATGAGGGTGCTTATTTCCTATTAAAAACCGCCAACAACCCAATGAAAACTTTAAATCAGAATCCCTGGCAAGTAGAGGGAGGAGAAACCCTACCCCTACTTTACGAAATTGATCAACATCTTTGGTTAGAGGAAACAATAAAACTCCTCAAGGAAAATCGCTTAGATGAATTAGATGTAATCCATTTAATTGAGGAATTAGAAAGCTTGAGTAAAAGAGATAAAAACCGAGTCAGTAGCTTACTTGAACAAGTGATCAGGCATTTATTACTTTTACAATATTGGACAACAGAAGCCGAAATAAATGGGAATCATTGGCGAGCGGAAATTATCGGTTTTCGCACGCAATTAAGAAAATGTTTAACGACGAATTTACAGAATTATTTGGCTGAGGAATTACCGATAATCTATCAGGATGCTTTCGATTATGTTCAACAAAAAACTGGGTTTTCTGGCGATTTTCCCTCAGAATGTCCTTACAGTTTAGAGCAATTATTAGATAAAAATTGGTTTCACTGTGAAGATTAGACATTAAACATGATAAAATAATCAAAGAAAACCGTTCTAAAACCACGGGTTTTTTAACCCAAATTTGCGATAATAAGATGCGCTTAAATTATCAACTCGGAATCAGTGCAGATTTTTAGCTCTTTTGTCCCATCTACAAGGATAGCATTTTCCAAAAGTGATAAAAGAAATGTAAAGTTGTTTTATATTAGTTGTCTTTGATAGTCTGGAAATTGTCCTGACGACTTCCCAAATTGCTTCCCACCTGACCCACCGTCCCAACCTCCAGTTGGCGAAATTTGATTATATCCTGCTCAACCAGCGCCATCCCGGTTGAGCGAGTTCGCCGTCGGTTGTCAGCCATCTGAGCGGACGCTTGCAGCGATCGCCTGGTTTCAAATTGAGTTACGCGCAAGATCAGGTATTTTTATTTGAGCAACGCTAAGAGAGAAAAAGCAGCGGGGATCAAATATCTGTATAAAGTGCTACGATAATCTAAGATTTCATTAAAGGTTAGATTATCAAACGCCGACTCAGGACTATCAAGGTCGGAAAGCCTCGTTCGATAGTCTGAGCAGAGGCAAGACAATCGGTTAGAACTTATTGACTATCTGAGACTGTCCAATCGTTGGAATCGACTTCGGGTATGAGTGAGGATATCGATCCGCAATTGTCAGGGTAACACCAAATCCCCTTGATCCAGTGCAGTTGACAACCCTTCTGGTTCGTAGTGACCACTTCAGTCGTCCCTGATGATAACTGGGTTTTGCTAACTGGATTTAGGATAAACCTGCCTTAGTGCGGTTTTGTCGTTACTTGTCTAACAATTGTTGCTATTTCACTAACTACCTTATTTTTTATGGTTAAAAATTATGGCAAGCAAATCTTATTCAATGGTGCAAAATTACCTAATCGGAACAACCGGAACGGGACTAGATCAAACGGTTGAAAGAATTGGCAGAGATCCAGGACTCGCTGGTGCCAATCTCGGTACAAATATTACGGGTGGAATGACGGCAGCTAATGGATTAAATCAGTTAATCTTAGAAGCCAAACAAGCCACTGGAGTCGCTAGTAACGGCATTTTTACTGTCAGTGACGTAACCGCGATTAATGCCTGGATTCGTGCCAACCGTTTAGCAGAATTTACTGCTCTCCACGGCGATGATGACGGTACAACAGAAACAGGGTTTCATTTAGTCCAAAATGACGGAGCGACTCAACAGTATCGCAATCAGAATTTAGTTGATACGGTTTTTGATGGCATTTATCACATTGGTTTCCTAATTGAAAATGGCAGCTTTGTCAATGAAGATGGTAACGCCAATGCCACTGTCACCCAAGTAGCGGATTGGCTAACCCAATTTTATACAGATCGGGCAACAACTAATACCGGACTTGATCAGATTACGGAATTAATTATTGCTGATCAGGGTTTAGCGCAAAATATACCTTGGCAAGAAATTGCTGGCGGTGCTGATGCTGCCAATGGACTGAATGATTTATTAAAAACAGCGATTACCACCTACAATCTCGCCGCCGATGGTTCAATTTCCGAAAGCGATATTGCACAAATTAACAATTGGATTCGCTCCGATGCCACCCGTTATAATACTTTTGTTGTTCTGCATGGGGATGATGACGGCACAACAGAAACTGGCTTCCATTTAGTTCAAAATGACGGTGCTAAGACCACATATTTTGCGAAAAACCTAGTTAATACCGTTGCCGACGGAATCTATCATATTGGTTTTGAGATCCAAAATGGGCGGTTTCTCAATGAAGATGGTGCAGCTAATGCCACAGTCAAGGACGTAGCAGATTGGGTAACATATTTTTACGTCGATCAGTCCACCACTGGCACCGGATTAGATAAAATTGTCGATACCATCAAAATTGATACTGGCTTAGCCAAGTGGACAAATGCGGGGGATATTAACGCCGGAGCCGCCGCCGCCGACGGACTTAACCATCTATTAGTCGATGGCGTTACAGCTACAGGCATCGCTGCTGATGGCTGGATTACCAGCGATGATATTCGCACCCTCAATCAGTGGGTTCGCACTAATCACTATGACGAATTTATCCTCCTCCACGGTGACGATGAGGGAAATGAGGAAACAGGCTACCACCTGGTACAAAATGACGGAGCGACAACCCAATACTTCGGTAAAAATTTAGTCAATACCGTAGCCGATGGACTCTATCATATTGGCTTTACCATCGAAGAAAATCGTCTCGTCAACGAAGACGGCGATGCCAATGCTCGCCTTAATGATGTTGCCAGTTGGCTCAACTATTTCTATCTTCAGAAAACCATTATTTACGGTGATAACTCTAGCGACACGATTACAGGTACGAATCTTGCCGAACACCTGATGGGTTACGGGGGAAACGATATTCTCAATGGTGGCGGCGGCGATGACCTAATCGATGGAGATTGGGGGTCTGACACTTTATCGGGTGGGGTTGGTAATGACTTCCTCTATGGCGGCGCAGACAATGACCAATTAGATGGAGGCGAAGACTCAGACACTTATTATGTCTCCGGTAATCTAGCCGGAGGCTGGTCGAGTTTCCAAGGCTACGACATCTATAGCGATACCGGCACCTCTGGGGTGGATAAAATTGTGGCTTTGGGTACAGGAGACGTGGACCTGGGGATTCTTTCCTTTAGCA
>NZ_CAIP01000192.1 GCF_000297435.1 Microcystis sp. T1-4
AGATTTAGAGATTTTGGTATTACAGGAGTTAGATAAATTAGATAAAACGGGGCAGTTAGTAACAGATATTAGTACCATTATTCAGGTAGATGTCAATCAGTTTGCTGGTATTGAATACGATGAGTTTGCGGTGAGGGTGGCAGAGGTGGCAATGTGGTTAATTGATCATCAGATGAATGTTAAGGTTAGTAATACTTTTGGTCAGTATTTTGTGCGTTTACCATTAAAGAAAGCGGCAAAGATTGTTCATGGAAATGCCTTACGGATTGATTGGGAGGAACTTATATCAAAAGAGAAG
Organism: Microcystis sp. T1-4; assembly: GCF_000297435.1. GTDB lineage: Bacteria > Cyanobacteriota > Cyanobacteriia > Cyanobacteriales > Microcystaceae > Microcystis. The sequence continues at coordinate 299 of NZ_CAIP01000192.1, forward strand.
CTCAATTTTATTTTAGGTAATCCTCCTTTTGTGGGGAAACAGTTACAAAATGCTGACCAAAAGGCTGACATGAATCATGTTTTAGGGGACATTAAAGGAGCAGGTGTTTTAGATTATGTGACGGCATGGTATATTAAAGCGTCTGAATTTATTCAAAATAGTTTAATTCGTTGCGCTTTAGTTAGTACAAATTCTATTTCTCAGGGTGAACAAGTTGGTGTTCTTTGGCAAGAGCTTTATCAAAAATATAAAATAAAAATTCATTTTGCCCATCGAACTTTTAGCTGGAGCAATGAAGCAAAAGGAAACGCCGCAGTTCATTGTGTTATTATTGGTTTTGGGCTAGAAGATATTGACAATAAACGTATTTTTGATTATGCTGATATTAAAGGAGAACCGACAGAGAGAAGGGTTAAAAATATTAATCCTTACCTGACAGAAGGAAATGATTTAATCATTTTAAAGAAAATAAAACCCATTTGTAACGTGCCTGAAATGATCAAAGGCAGCCAACCTACAGATGGTGGTAATCTTCTGATGAATGACGAGGAAAAAGAACAGTATATTCGACAAGAACCCGCAGGAGAAAAATTTATTAAGCCTTTTATTTCTGCTGATGAGTTTCTGAATAATAAAAGACGCTGGTGTTTTTGGTTAACAGAAATACAGCCTAAAGAATTAAAGCAGTTGCCCCTATTATTAAAGAGAGTAGAAGCTGTTAAAGAAATGCGTTTGGCTAGTTCTAAAGTTGCGACAATTAAATGGGCGCAGTTCCCAACATTATTTACTGAAAATAGACAGCCTGAAACTGATTATGTATTAGTACCTAGAGTTTCATCAGAAAATAGAAAATATATTCCGTTAGGATTTTTCAATAAAAATATAATAGTTAGTGATACCTGTATTGCAATTCCACGCGGTAGTATTTATCATTTTGGTATCTTAACTTCAGAAATGCACATGGCATGGGTTAAATATGTGTGTGGCAGATTAGAAAGTCGCTTTCGTTATTCAAACACCATCGTTTATAATAACTACCCCTTTCCAGAAAATATCACCGACAAACAAAAACAAACCGTTGAAACTTGCGCTCAAACTGTGCTAGATACTAGGGTAAAATATCCCGATAGTAGCCTTGCGGATTTATACGATCCTTTAACTATGCCTCCCGACTTGCTCAAAGCTCACCAAAAACTTGACAAAGCCGTTGATTTGTGTTATCGTCCCCAACCTTTCACCAGTGAATTAAACCGTATTGAATACCTCTTTGAACTCTACGAAAAATTAACCGCTCCCCTACTCCCTACCAGCAAACAAAAACCCGCAAAAAGAAAAAATCCTCAATAACGAAGACAGGAGACTCCGAGACTCCGAGGCAGGAGGCAGGAGGCAAAAGGCAGACTTCGGCAGGAGACAGGAGGCAGCTTTGTTCTCCCCACTCCCCACTTCATAATTCATAATTCATAATTCATAATTCCCACACCCCACACCCATCCCTAAGCGCCGCAATTCCGGAGATTATATAAAAAAACACCCAGAACAATCGAGGTGATGGACAATACTAAAGGTTGTGTAGGTCATCAGAAAAGCCCTGTCAGGGTAAAATACTATGAAACTAGCGTCACGAGTCAATCAAGTCACCCCCTCCCTTACCCTAGCTATCGACTCTCTGGCCAAGGAAATGAAGAAAAACGGCGAAGATGTCTGTAGTTTTAGCGCCGGGGAGCCAGATTTCGACACACCCATTCACATCAAAGCTGCCGCGAAAAAGGCCCTCGATGAGGGAAAAACTCGCTACGGACCGGCTGCCGGAGAACCGGGGTTAAGAAAAGCCATCGCTGAGAAATTGCTGCGGGATAATCAACTAGCATACAATGCCGATAATATCATCGTTACCAATGGCGGTAAACAGTCTCTCTATAATCTAATCATGGCGTTAATTGAAGCGGGGGACGAAGTAATTATTCCCGCACCCTACTGGTTGAGTTATCCTGAAATGGTGACGTTAGCGGGAGGAACATCGGTTATAGTGAACACTAGCCTAGAGAATCACTATAAAATCACCCCCGAACAGCTAGAAGCGGCAATTACACCGAAAACTAAATTATTTGTTCTCAATTCTCCCTCTAATCCCACCGGTATTGTCTATACTCCCGAAGAAATCGCAGCTTTAGCAAAAATTGTGGTTGAAAAGGATATTTTAGTGGTTTCTGACGAAATTTACGAGAAAATCCTCTATGATGGCGCAATTCACCGCAGTATCGCTTCTTTTGGTCCGGAAATCTTTCAGCGCAGTATTATTAGTAATGGTTTTGCTAAAGCTTTCTCGATGACGGGGTGGCGCGTCGGTTACATAGCAGGACCGGTGGAAATTGTCAAGGCCATGACTAAGATCCAAGGTCATAGTACCTCTAATGTCTGCACTTTTGCCCAGTACGGCGCGATCGCTGCTTTGGAGAGTCCCCAAGATTGCATCGAGGAAATGGTCAAAGCTTTTAGCGAGCGCCGACAGTATATTTTAGAACGAGTGCGATCGCTCCCTGGACTCAATTGTCCTACTCCCAACGGTGCTTTTTATGTGTTTATCGATATTAGTCAAACTGGTTTAAAATCCCGGGATTTTTGTCAGAAACTCCTCGAAACCCAAAAAGTAGCCGCTATCCCCGGTATTGCTTTCGGTGCTGATGATTGTATTCGTCTTTCCTACGCTACAGACCTAAAGACGATTGAAAAAGGATTCGATCGCATTGATCAGTTCATCGGCACTTTGTAGGATGATTACTTTATCTGTTAGGGTGAATTTTGTTCGCCCTTTTTTTGGGTTTTAACAGCCAATTATCTGTAATTTCTAGAGGTATTAAGATGAGTGGGATCAAGTTAGAAGATATTAGGGAAATTACCAAGAATACTCAAGGAAAAGGATATTTAATTATCTTTAATGATAACAGAGTAATTATTTTATATAAAAAAAGAACTATTGCTGCTTTGCTAACTCTGATTAGGTATGGAGAAGGTTGTGAGAGCGATCTAACTAATGCGACCAATAATTTACAAGAGATAAAAACTATACTCAAGGGTAAAATTCCTGAAAATTTAATTCAAGACTCCTATGCTGATGCTAATAAACCCTTTAGCGAACTTTGGAATGAAGAGGGATTTAATTTTATTTATGCTCCCCCGGGACAAAAAAGATTAGGCAGTCAAAAATATATTTTAGATAGTTCCGATCATCAACGACTTTTTATCACTACTAAACCACCGATTAGAACACCTCCCTCATCCCTAATTCAGAGAAATATCTTAGAACAACAAAAAAATAAATGTAATTTTTGTGGCTCAATTCTTAAAAAGAAAGAAAATATCAATCAAAATACCTATGCTAGGGATCGAGTGCGTTTAGTTTGGGATCATCGGATTCCCGTAGAAAAAGGTGGAAATAGTGCCGATGACAATTTTCAAGCTCTCTGCTTCTATTGTAATAAATGCAAATGGCAAATCTGTAATCTTTGTAACTATGCTCCTGATAAATGTTCAGAATGCGTCTTAGCTTTTCCTGAAGTAACTAAGATTATTTTCCCCACTCAAGAAAATATTGAAGACCGGCTAAATCGAGCTAATTAAGTGATTTAGTAATATTTATACCAATATGTTTAATGACTGGGGGACAGACAGCGTTAGAAAGTTGTTTAATAGCAGCGGTGCGAGAAACAGGAAAATAATAATCATCGGCAAATCCCATTAATCTTTTTATTTCTAAGAGACTTAAATGTCTTCTTTCCTTGCTATACACTGGAATCATGGCACCACCACCGCTAACACTAACCGCAAAAGTAGGAAAGGGTTTTTGGATAGAAATTGCTCGGATGCCACTAGATCTCATTTGATAAATACAATTATCATAATCTACATTAACACTTGCCCTTTCAATACTTATTCTTGTTTTTGGCAGTTGAAAAGATAATTGTTCGGCATTAATTCTGCCAGCATAATAATCAATATACTGCTGCCATTTTCCCGATATGGGAATTGAATAATCCCCTGGAACAATAATTTTTTCAATACCCACTTCTGCATGGCAAGGTTGGGGAAATTGAAAGTTTTTAATTCCTAAATCCTTGCGGAAAGCCAATAAAAAAAAGCGAGGTCTTGATTGAGGAATTTGGAAATATTTACTATCGATAACTGCATAAAAAGCCAGATAATTTATTTCTTTTAACTGGATTAATATATCTTTTAATATCTGCCCTTGATTTAAGCGCACGATATTACTAACATTTTCAAGAAAGATAACTTTAGGCTTTTTTTCATGGCAAATTCTGAGAATTTCCTGAATGGCTAGTCCGCGACTGTCTTGCCAACCTTTTTGTTGTCCTGCTCTGGAAAATGGCTGACAGGGAAATCCCCCACAAAAAACCTCAAAATCGGGAAGTAAGCTAGGAATTAAAGCTTCAACATCTTGCGGTTTTATGGATTCATGAAAATTGTGATTGTAGGTTTTCACACAATCTGGGTTATTTTCGTTGCTAAAAACACATTGCCAACCGATTTGTTCAAGACCGAGACGAAAGCCACCAATTCCCGCATAAAAATCGGCAAAAGTCAAGCGACTATGGGTAAAATTTTTGTTAGCTGGACGAATAGGTAACTGGTTCATAATGTTGATTGAATGACCGAGCGTCTTATCTCTTTTCTCAGATATTATTGTACTAGATGTCCAAGGGGACAGACGGACAGGGGGAGAATCTGATTAACTTTCCCTAGGGGCTTTTGTTAAGTTACATTAAGCCCTACAATAAAATTCTGGTGAGTTAGACGAAATTCGCTCGATCGCTCGGTCCTATCCGCTCCTAGCTGAGACAGAGAAAAGATAGCGCATCGAGAAACAGAAAACTTGAGCTACTCAGGCCTTCGTCAATACTGCCCTTGTCATCTACCTTGAGTTATAACCTAGTGTCCCAAACCCTACCTAAACCTGCCCTAAAAAGAGAATTTTTGCCATTTACCCTACAGGATATCCGTCTAGCTATCCCGGCCCGTTGCTTCCAATCAAGCGTTTTTAGCTCTTTAGCTTACTTTTTTTTTGATATTGGCATTATTACCCTGCTTTACTGGATAACTTACCAGATTAATCAAGCATGGTTCTTCCCACTTTTTTGGTTTATGCAGGGAACCATGTTTTGGGCCTTATTTGTCGTCGGTCACGATTGCGGTCACGGTTCCTTTTCCCGTTATCGTTGGTTAAATAACTTAATCGGTCATCTCAGTCATACTCCCATTCTCGTACCTTTCCACGGTTGGCGCATCAGTCATCGCACCCATCACGCTAATACTGGCAATATCGACACCGATGAAAGTTGGTATCCCGTCACGGAAACCCAGTATAACAATATGGCTTGGTACGAAAAATTAGCTCGTTTTCAGCTAATTTTATTTGTTTATCCCCTCTATCTTTTCCGTCGTTCCCCTAATAAACAGGGGTCCCATTTTATGCCCGAAAGCCCCCTCTTTCGCCCCTCGGAACGCTGGCAGGTACTGACTAGCACCTTTTGCTGTACCTTTATGTTCGGTCTATTAATCGGGGTGGGTATCAGCCAAGGCTTTTGGTTTCTGTTTAACTACTACATCATGCCCTATATCGTCTTTGTGGTTTGGTTGGACCTGGTGACATTCCTACACCACACCGAAGATGATATTCCCTGGTATCGCGGTCAAGATTGGTACTTTCTCAAAGGGGCGCTTTCTACCATCGATCGCGATTATGGCATCTTTAATCCCATCCATCACCAAATTGGTACTCACGTCGCCCATCACATTTTTATCACTATTCCCCACTATCATCTCCAAGAAGCAACCGAGGCTATCCGTCCCGTCTTAGGAGACTATTATCGCGTCTCGAAAGAACCGATTTTCAAATCTCTCTGGCGGTCCTACCGCAATTGTCATTTTGTCAGTGACCAAGGCAGTAAGATTTTTTACCGCAAAAACTGATCCTGTCTTAGCTATGAGGAGGAAACGGCAGCAAAATCTGCCTCCTCCTCTCACACCGAGAATAGTTGCCAAAACTGGGGATAAAGTCTTTGTCTTTATTTGATTTATTGGCAAGGAATTAAGCTGATGCAGTGAAATTGAACAACGTACAAAGGGAATGACATTGGCAGAATTGGCCAAGAATCAAACAAATATCCAAGCGTTTCTCTAGGATTTGATCATTTTGCTTTTCAACAGCTACTGGCAAGAGGATATTAAGCGCCTAGAATCTAAAAATTTACGATCAAGCAGGTCTAAAGAGTGAATTTTTATGATACTGTCCATTGTACTAACTCAATTATAACTTTGCTATAAAATATTAATTACTCAGACAGCAAAAAAAGTGGCAGATTATGACACAGGCAATCCTTACTCAAATCTTGAATCAGCTTGAGACTCTTGATCTAAAAGAACTTCAGCTGCTTAATCAGAAGATTCAACAGTATCTTATGGATAAAGAAGAAGCTGAGAAACAATCGGTATTTCACCAATCTCTTCTTGATGCTGGATTAGTCAAGCAGATTAAGCGTCCTTCATCTCAACCGATAACTGAGCGACGATTGATTGAAATCGAGGGAAAACCTATTTCAGAAACGATTATTGAGGAACGCCGTTAAATGGCGCTTTATTTCTTAGATAGTAGTGCCTTGGTCAAGCGTTATATCAGCGAAACTGGTTCAGCATGGGTATTGGAATTATTTACTGATGCTTTAAATAATGAAATATTTATTGCCGCAATCGCCAAGGTAGAAATTGTAGCTGCTATTACGCGAAGATCCCGCACTGGAAGTATTAGCGTTACCGATGCAGCGGCAATAGTTCATCAGTTGAGAAAGGACTCGCTTAAAGATTATCAAGTCATTGAAATTACCGAAAGTATAATTAATTCAGGAATGGTATTAGCGGAAACTTATGGTTTAAGAGGTTATGACGCAATCCAGTTAGCAGTAGGTTGTGCTGTTAATACACTTTGCCTAGCTAGTGGTTTACCTTCTATCACTTTTGTCTCGGCAGATAATGAATTGAATGTTGCTGTTATCAGTGAGGAATTGCTGATGGAAAATCCTAATAATTATCCATCTTAAGTAAGCGATAAGCTGTGAACTCTGAAATTTTTAGAGTTTAAAAAGGTGGAAAAAATAATCCCCTTCAAGGGAGTAAAGGAATTAAGCTGATGCAGTGAAATTGAACGACGTACAAAGGGAATGACATCGGCAGAATTGGCCAAGAATCAAACAAATATCTAATTGGAGAAGCAACTAGAAATGTACCAAAGGAAATTAAGTATCGCTATCCTCTTATTCCTTGTCGTTTAATCGGAGGAATGAGAAATATTTAGAAAAGGTGCTATGATGCTGAACAATACTTAACTTGTGTTAGAATCGGTTAAGTAGGTAGGCACAATTATTTGTAGGATGGGTTAGCGGTAGCGTAACCCATGCGGGCGTTGGGTTTCATGCTTCAACCCAACCTACGTTTATTTTATATTTAATTCCACCCACCTACTTATGTTGTTAATTTAAGGGATAGTTACATGAAAATTGTTACTGTTACTGAGGCCAAAGAACAAGTTGATGAATTAGTGAATGATACCAATGATAATCATCAACCGATTTTGTTATCTGGTACGAAAAAGAATGCTATTTTAATTGCTGAGGAAGATTGGAACTCTATTCAAGAAACGCTTTATTTGTATTCTATTCCTGGTATGGTAGATTCAATTATTGAAGGTGGCAACACTTCCATTGAAGATTGTCTGGATGAGGCGGGTATCAGAGCAATTTTAAATGGATAATTGGCAGTTGGTTTTTAAGCGAAAAAAGATGCTGAAAAGCTGGATCGTACTGGGTTGGCAAAACAAGCTAACGAGTTATTAAATATTCTTAAGTCAAATCCCTATCAATCTTATCCTGTTTATGAGAAACTCAGTGGTGATTTAGCGAGCTATTATTCTAGACGTATTAATATTCAGCATCGTTTGGTTGATCAGGTTATTCCAGAAGAGAAGGTTGTCAAAATTATACGGATGTGGACTCATTATGAATAACCCCTTTTAATTTATTTTACCTAAAATGTCGGATGGATGCCCCCGCTAGATTTTTCGACAAGATACTCACCTTTGCGGGGGATGAAATCCGACCAGAATATCAACTGCGAAGCACGATTTTCATTCTACTATTTGTAGGTAAACTGTGTTATACTTAATTTAGCCAGGGTCGAGGATTAATCAATGCTAGTCGTAGAAGCCAAGTTAAAAAACGGGACACCAGAGAGGCAGGAAAATTTATTGTAATTTCTCAATAATACTGATAATGATTCTCTTTAGCTGGGGGAGATTGTTTTGAATCACTTTCCAGACGACTTTTTCATCAATTGCCCAATATTCATGAACTAATTTATCCCGCATACCTGCGATGTTTTTCCAAGGAATATTAGGATAATTAACTCTCACTTCATCAGGAATATTTTTGACTGCTTCCCCAATTATTTCAATTAATTTTACTGCCGAAAGAAAGATTTCTATCTTAGTTGAAAATTCTTCAAAGCTTAGATACTGAGTCATCTTTTCTAGTTGACAAATTGCCTCTAGAATGTCTTGCAAGAAATCTCTAAATTCCCGTTGCGTCATACATAAATAACCTCGGATAAAATTCTTTCTCGCCTTCTTCCTTTTAAGCCATTTTTACTGATAACATCCGCTTTTACCTTCAGTAAATCACTTAAATAATATTCCATATCTACTAAATCCAGTAAACTAGGCGGTTCTGTATAATCTATCAGAATATTAACTTCACTATTTTCCTGCACTTCTCCTTTTACATAATCTCCAAAAATACCTAATTCACTGACATGATACTTTTCTTTTACTAAGGACTTAACTTGACCCAAAATCGCTTTAATTTCTTCTAAATTTTTCATGATGCTTACCTTCTAAGATAACGGAAAAGACTTTTACCCTACTGATCAAAATTTTATTTCCTGTATCTGTATTGTAGCAGATAGCGGATGAAAGGATAAACCATACTCCTTAAAATCATGGGAATTGAGAGAGTTATGCCAAAAATACCCCCTCAACTGACTGAATGAAGAGGCATTTATAGTATTTTTAGAAGCAATTTAGCCTACTTTTCTGGTTTCTTTTTCGATGGATTGGGAGGGTTTTAGTTTAGGTTTGAGTATCTCGATTATTCTAAATTTCGCTTTTTCCAGTAATCAGGTTTACGTTTTCCATTTGCGATCGCAACTACCCAAATAGATGCTTCAAATTCTACATAAAAGATGATGTAAGGAAAACGGCGAATGAGATAACGGCGCATCCCTTCGATAGTATGGGCTGTTCCCAGATTAGGGTTAATTTTAATTTTTTCGAGAGCTTGTTCAATTTCAGATAGTAAATCTAGCCCTAATCCTATCTTTTGCTTCTCATAATATTGAATAGCATTGTCAAGTTCTCGTCTTGCTTCACTGTGAATAATAACAGGTTTCACGAATATTTCTCTCGTAATTCCAATAATACTTTATCCGATGGTTCACCCTTGGCTGTTCCAGCATAAATTTCGGCTAATCTTTGAGTTAATTCTCTATCCCAAGCATCTAAAACATTGTCATCTACACCTTCATCTAAGGAATGGATGAGAAAGTAAGCCAGTTCAGCGCGATCTTGTACGGGAAGTTGAGCAAGTTCTATTTTGAGGGTTTCTGCTGTTTTAGTCATCTTGAAAGCATCTATAACCAGTCATCTTAGATTGTAGCAGATATCGGATGAAAAAATAAACCATACTCCTTAAAATCATGAGAATTGAGAGAGTTATGCAAAAAATACCCCCTCAACTGACTGAATGAAGAGGCATTTATAGTATTTTTAGAAGCAATTTAGCCTACTTTTCTGGTTTCTTTTTCAGTAGATTTGGATGGTTTTAGTTTACGCTTCAGGGTTGAAACTGCGCCGAGTGTACTGACTACCAGGAGACTTAAAGTTCAAGTTTTCCAGACAGAAAATTAAACTAATTAAACATTCATATTAGTGTTTGTTAAATCTAATGTGTATCGCATCGCCTCTTCCAATTGCTGTAAATAACTAGAAGAAAGTGTCCCCAACTGTCTCTGAAGTCGTTGTCTATCAATAACAACAATTTGATAACATAAGGCTACTGATTCCTGATTTAAGCCTCCTTGTCCTGCGGGAATAACCATTGTTCCGGGAATTTGTGCGCGACGTAAATTACTGGTTAATGGAATTACAACAACAGTGCTAGTGAAGCGATCAATATTGTTATGTTGGACAATAATAACAGGTCGAATACCAGCTTGTTCTGAACCACGACTCGGATTCAAATCAGCTAGATAAATATCGCCTCGCATTTATTCCTTATCCTCTTGTTCAAGGTGAGATAAATAATCGGGTAAAATACTTTCTGAAAAGCTAATATCCTCTTGAGCAAATTCATTTTGTAACGATTGTGCTTCTGCATCTGAAATATTATCCCATTTCTGAAAACGTGAATTTCTTTGTAAGGATTTGACAAATTCAAGGACTTGTTGCTGTTTTTCTAGCGGTAAAGTCTTAATACTTTGCAAAATCTGGTCTTGAAGATTATTAATATGGGTGACAGACATTTCAACTTTTACTATATTTACACTAGGGTGACTATTTTACCACAAAAAACCCTCTTGTTGTCAATTAGTTAGCAGCAATTAAATAATAGACAATAAACAATACACAAAAAATAACCCCTCTACTGACTGAATGAAGGGGCATTTATGGTATTTTAGAAGCAATTTAGCCAACTTTTGTGGTTTCTTTTTCGATGGATTGGGAGGGTTTTAGTTTGCGCTTCAGGGTTGAAGCTGCGCCGAGTGTTCCGAGTGCGAGGAAGCCTAAAGTAGAAGTGGGTTCGGGAACTGGTTGGACACCCAAAAGTTCGCCATCAAAAGTAACTTCGCTGGCAAAGACCCACGCAGTGCGTCGATTTAGAGTAAGTTGTAGGGAACTACCACTAAAATTTAATCCTGAAAAAGTATAGGATGTTGGCGCTGCACTAGGCGGATCAGTAAGAGTTCCCGAATCGTAATTAGAGCTGCCCATACTTAATAATATACTTTGCGGTACGGAAACACCACCAAGACCATTTGAGTCACTCACATGGACAGTAACTGAGTTTATCCTTACTGTGTCAGCAAAGTTAAAAGTAATGACAGGATTCCGGTTTTCCCAACCAACATAAGGTCCTGTACCGTCTGCAACTTCTACATCAATCCACCTTTGTGTAGGAATTATGCCATCAGTTAGATCTCCAACTCCTCCGCTGAGAAGAGCATAATCTAGCGACGTGTTTCCAGTACCATTATATTTCTTGTCCCAGTATTTAGCGAATCCTCCGCCTCCATTTTCCATATCATAACTGATAGGTGTAATTTGAAGAGCATTAGCAGTACCTATTGTTGCCAAACTGATAAGTACGGCTCCCCCAATAGAATTTTTGACAAGTTTAATGAATACCATGATAGATGCCTCAAGACATTGAAGTTGTTAGTGGGATTTAACTGTTTTTTGGCAAAGTTGGCAAAGAGTAAATTGATACGATCGCTTTTCTAGCAGCCAAGTTAACCAGCAGTTTTACCTAACCCTAAAGGGTCAGCAAAGACAACAATACACATTCCCCCCCCCACCAATTGTATTTTTTGATACAATTTAATAAATTTTTATATTTCTCTCTTAATCCCGATAAAGAAACCGCAGAACCAAGTCGGTTGTGAACAGCCCACCGCTTTTACCATTTTTGGTTAGTATCTGGATGTGGTATTATTTGAGGTGTGTTCGGATTATCTGATACGATCAAGGTCTATGACAACTTACTATGAAATCCTCAGCCAAATAGAGAATCTTCCCCTTACGGATAAGTTGCGACTTTTAGAGGATTTAAAAACTATCATCAAGCCGACCGTAGCGCCAAAAGATGACGATGAGATCATTCCAGCCGAAGAACTTGCTGAAAGCCAAGCAGCATGGCAAGATTATTTATCCGGTCGAGATACTGGAATCACTTCAACAGAATTAAAATACAAATTATTTGGAGATAAACTTGGCTGATTATATTCTACTTAGACAAGCAGAACGCTCCTTAGAAAGGATGCCTAAAAATGATCAAATTCGTCTTCTTGAAGCTTTGGATACTTTGATTTCGGATTCTACAAAATTAGATATTAAACCCCTTTACGGAAGAGATGAACTAAGATTGCGAGTAGGTAAGTATCGAGTGTTGTTTTTTGAAGATAGAGACAACAATCTATAGGTCATTACAACTATTAAACCTCGCGGCGATGTCTATAAATAATACCAGAACTCTTTTCTAGACTGCTGTTTCTCCTTTTGCCATAAGACAGTGATTCACAGAAGAAGGATTCTCAGGTGCTTTACCCTGTTTTTCCCTTTCTCAGGCAAACTATCCTCTTTCGTGAGGGATTGTGGTGCGATATGTCGGATTTGCTGCCTAATTATTGGGAATTAATGAAATCTTGAGGATGAACGATGGTAATATTGGGAATAGGGATAAAGTCATCAGGATTAAAGGTTAATAAATGGGTAATGTTAGAAGCTTTCATAACAGCAAGAAGCCTAATATCATGAGTGCGTTTTCCTTTAATGTTGTAGATGGTTACTAATTGAAACCAAAGGGGAAAAATATCCGGGGTTTCTGCAATTAATGTAAAGTTATCTAATAAATCATTGACATAATTTGTAGCTTGTGCTGGAGTCCAACCTAAACCATTAACATCAAGGGGGCGGGTTGCAACTACCCAAAATTCAATTAAAACTTGAGGAATAATAACACATTCATTAGCTGTTTCAACGATTTGAGTAATTACATTATTAGCAAGAGAATAAGTTGCTGAAGACGTATCAGCCGCCCGAAGCAAAATGTTAGTATCCAGTAAATATTGAGTCATTAGTCTTCATACATAGTGTCACGGTGTAAAGCTTCATCAGGTAAATTCGCACTTGTTTTAGGAAGTTTAGCGATTACTTTCTGCCATTTTTGAGCTTTTTCCTGGGGAGTGAGACTATAATCTGGGGAAGGGAGGGAAATTCTTGAGGTGAGAGATTCGGTGAAGGATAACACTTCTTGTTGTTTTTCTAAGGGAAGTTTTCTTAGGTTTTTAATGATAACTTGTTCAATGTTCATTTGACTTAGACTAATAGGCAACCATATCGATCATATCTCATGCCGCAATTTCTCTATATTTAATAAATCTTTACATTCCTCTCCCTCATGGCTTACGCTGGTATCTGCACTACTTCCTTGTCAGCATCAGGATTTTCAGTGATTTGGGGATTTTGAGGATGGGTGATGGGTGAAGATGGAAACGCTCTCGACATTGACCTTGTAGATTATCATTGAGGGAAAAAACATGATGACCCTGAAAAATCCCGTACATCCGGGCAGAATTGTCAAAAGTTCGATTGAAGAGCTTGAATTGACCGTTACGGCTGCGGCAAAAATGCTGAACGTGTCACGCTCTAGACTATCTAACCTAATCAATGGCAAGGCGGGGATTTCCCCGGAAATGGCTGTGCGTTTGTCAAAGACAATCGGTAGCACCCCTGCTTTCTGGCTGCGCCTCCAGATGAATTATGATCTTGCTGAGGTTAAAAAACAGGAAGATAGAATTATTGTGAATCCGATTGGGTTACAACACCAAACAACATTGGGTTAGTGCGATCTCGAAGAGAGCCGCCTTCGACGGTGCGCTGCTTCTGTAGCTGATAAACTAGGGATACCAGCTTTGATCAAGGCATCAGCATGACCACCAACGCGGCAAAAACTCAATGGCAGTATTTAGAGAAACGTCCTCATTCCTGGCGACAGCAACTATACGTCAAAGGTAGGAAGCTGACAGCTTTCACTGTTTGGTCAGATGCGATCGCCAACAAAATGACTCCTGAAGAAGTCGCCGACAGCAAAGAATTACCCTTAGCCGCCGTTCTCGAAGCAATTGAATACTGCCAAACTCATCAAGAACTGTTGCAGCAGGAAGCGGACGCAGAACGTCGTTACCTAGAAGCGAGAGGAGTAGCCCTGGGTTCCTAAAGTTACTCATTGATGAAGATGCCCAAGATAAAGTGTTGGTGAAATTGCTACGACAGGCTGGACATGAAGTAATTACAGTTAACGAAGCTGGTCTGATGAGTCACCCAGATTTCATAGTTCTGGACTATGCTAGAAATGCCGATCGCATTCTGTTGACTCTTAAGTAGGTAGGCACAATTATTTGTAGGATGGGTTAGCGGTAGCGTAACCCATGCGGGCGTTGGGTTTTATGCTTCAACCCAACCTATGTTCATTTTATATTTAATTCCACCCACCTACTTAACTGCCGTGACTTTCAGTCTCTCCATGCTGCGGATTCCCACCATCCCGGAATTTTGGCAATTTATCAAGAGGCAAATCCCTCAAAGAAAATGAGTTTTAAGGCAATTGTCAATGCGATCGCCAATCTTGAAACGGCTAACGTCCCTCTTGCTAATCAGTTCATTTCCCTGAACCAGTGGAACTATTAATTCTGCTTTGTCGTGATCGCGTCACAAATCTTAAGTTATATATCTCTCACACTGGCGATCGCTTTCTTTTCCCTGTTTTACTCCTTCTCAGGCGAACTATCCTCATTCCGTGAGATATTGTGGCGCAGTGTGTCGGATTCGCCTTTGCCTTCTCCCTTGACTGATCCTCAACTCGATCGCAAACTAAATTAAACAGGATTACCTCGTACCAACCAGATGATAGACTGGGGATAATAGAAATAATTGAATATGGCTACATTACCGGAGGAAACCTTAGCGAGCATTTTTGATCTACTGCGTCAACTAGCGGATCAGATAGAGTACGCATCGGCAACGGAATGGCAACTTTTTACAGAATATGGGGAAAATGAACGGACATTATCAGAATTAGAAGAATTATCTAATGCCAGAGAGAGGATAACTAATTCCTACTCCCGAATTAATAATATCCTGCTGAGAATTTTACAAGAGCAGCCGACTCTCTCAAATACGATGCTAGAGATGTTAGAAAGAGCGATTTTGCAAGGAACAGCCAGTGTGGATGCTGTTAGTGCTAGTGTTTATGAAGTAAAGAGGCAATGGAACTTATGATGACTTACCGCACCTCCTATCCCGATGAAGCAACGAGAAAACAATGTCTTGAAAGCTTACGCGAAACTAACCGCCAGATTGAGCTTTATAATCTTTTTTTAGACGATATACTCGCCCAACTGGAAACAGAATCCCGTCAAAAGAGACGAGAAAGGCTATTGCAAAGAGGGCAAACTATTAAATAGAGGGATGCACAGAAGAAGGAGTTTCAGGTAGTTTCTCTTGTTTTACTCCTTCTCAGGCTGTATATCCTCATTCCGTGAGATATTGTGACGCAGTATGTCTGATTCGCCTTTGCCTTCTCCCTTGACTGATCCTCAACTCGATCGCCAACTAAATTAAACACAATTAATATCAACCGACGGGATTCAACTGACCTAATTCGACGCTCACCGTATCAAAGCGATTGTCCCCGGGACGATAGGAGAGAATTTCCAATCCCTAATCGGCAATAACGGGTACGGTAGGGATCGAACCTACAACCGTCCGCTTAGAAGGCGGATGCTCTATCCATTGAGCTACGTACCCAGGAAAGCACAATTATAGATTATACTTCCAACGGTGACAAGTGGTAGGACTGATTTTCAATGATGGTGGTGGTGTTCGTGGTGATGATGGTGATCGGAATGAATGTGAGGAATTGTTACAGAACTATTGACAGATAAAGCCTCTTGTGATAGCAAAGCTTCGATATGTTCCCGGGCCCAATCGGCGGCCATCTGGCAAAATTCGGGGTTATCGTTGACACAGGCCATCTGCACATAATTAACCTGGTCGTGTTTGCGGCGTAAAGCTTCGATAATATGCTCCACATCCAGTAAAGTTTCGTGATTTTCCGTAGCAAAGCCAATCGGCATGAAAATTAAAGCTTTGGCCCCCAATTCAATTAAATTATTCGCCGCTAACTCTGCATTCGGTTGCGTCCATTTAATTAAAGGGGTTTGGTGATTTAACCAACCCACAGAAATCAAGGGATAACGATAGATTAATTTTTCCCGGACTAACTCGTATAAAGCTTGACTTTCATCGATTCCCGACGTAAATCCCTTAGCTTCGTGGGGACAACCGTGATTCATTAAAATAATGCCAATTTGCGAGGGAAGACAGCTACTAGCTACCTCGGCCGCGATTTTTTCCTCCACTAACCGCGCCATTAGCTCTATATAAGCGGGTTGGTTATAAAACGAGGGAATATAGCGCAATCCTTTGACCCAATGTTCCCCCGTTTGTCCTTGAGCCAAAGCTTTGTTAACTTGTTCGATGGCAATGCCACTGGTAAAGATAGAATCAACCACGAGGAGAGGATAGATCAAAATTTTCTCAAATCCCCGCTCGCGGATTTCCGTTAACACCTGTGCCGGTAAAAAAGGCGCGCAGAAGTTAAACGCTTTGAATACCTCCACCCGATTACCCCATTTTGCCTGTAAATTGCGCTCGATTTCCTGTCTTTGATGCTCGAAAATGTGGTTATGGGGGGAAATAAAGTGATTATGCTGGTGCTGCCATTCGTGCAGGTCAAATATAGCCAATAATTTCGCTAGGGGAGGATAAACCCAAGTCGGTACAGGAGCGAACTTAGCCGTCAGCAGATTTAAGGCCTGTTCATTATAGTTGGCAAAGTCCTCATAACTCTCCACTTCCCCGTATCCCATCAATAATACCGCCACTCGATCGCTGTGGTTGTGGGTAGCGGCTAACTGTTGTTGATCTGAAATGGCAACCACGTTTTTAACCCCGATTTTCTAAGTGAAAAACGCTATATCACTGGGATAGTAGCACTTTTCTATCCTATCCCCTCGCACGGGATAGACCGCTAAAAATTTATAACCTCTACAGAATCATACAGATTGCTTATCATCTTCATTAATAAAACGATATGTAAAGAAACTTTAAATAATGTTAAGATCGTTATAGTCCCACCTATGAGAGATATGACAGCAGGCGTGTTTGGTAGCTTACCTTTTCCCAATCAGAGCGGCGATCAACTCATCAGTAAAGTGGTGAGTGCTGCGATCGCTGCATTATTCAAACGCACAGGCAAGCTGACAGCGACTGTCCGCGCCGAACCCGTGGCCAAATTACTGCAAGGCAGTATCGACGGTTTTGACTTTATCGGTCAGTCGATGCTCATGTACAATGGCCTACGCATCGAAGCCATGGAATTGTATGTGCAAGCGGTGGCGATCGATTTTAGTGCCATTTTTACCGGACAGGTGAAACTCCGTCAACCGACGCGGGCCACTTTGCGGGTAGTTTTAACGGAAGAAGACTTAACCACCTCTTTTAATACACCTTTTATTGTCGAAAAACTGCAAAGATTAGAGTACGAAGGTAAATCAATTCACTGTCAGAACACGGAATTAATTCTCAATGACGACAAAACTTTAACTCTGAAAAGTCTAATTAAATTGGGAGAAGAAGAACCAATTCTTCTAGAAATGACCACTGCTGTGGTTGTGGAAGAAAGGCGAAAAATTCAATTTGTCGAGGTGGTTTACCAAGGCGACGAAAGATCGAAAGCTTTAGGAGAAGCTTTAATCAGCCACGTTAACAACCTCATGGATTTAGATAAATTTGCCCTCGATGGTACTCAATTAAGGGTCGATAGACTACGTTTAAAAGATAAACAGATCATCTTTTATGGTATCGCCGATATCGAGCGTTTTCCCCAAAGAAAATAGGCGGTCATCAACGGGTCTAAAAATATCAAGAGTTTTACAGACTTTACCCCAAAAATGAAGTATAACCTAATTTGGTATTGACTCCTGAATCCCCAAAACGAAAACTTCTTATCTCACCATTGAGATAACTGCTGTGGCTTTTAATCGTGCTTGTGGTGACAGGGAGGCACGGGATCGTAACCTCCGGGGTGAAAGGGATGACAACGGAGAATGCGCTTAATTGCTAACCAAGAACCCCGCAGCACACCAAAGCGCTCGATCGCTTCCATGGCATACTGGGAACAGGTGGGTTGAAAACGACAGGAAGGGGGAAATAGCGGCGAAATAAACCGTCGATATCCCTCAATTAAGCCAATAAAAATTCCTTTCATCGGAAATTTTGGGTCTGAAACCCCGTCGTTCTACGACGGCTTTACTGTTAAATATTAGCATCGTTTACGAAATATATGCTAAAATGTGAGACATGGAAAAAGCCTATTCTTAC
>NZ_CAIP01000191.1 GCF_000297435.1 Microcystis sp. T1-4
TACCTACTTAAAGAAAAATTAGGGTTTATTTCGATAAAATTAGCAGTAAATAGGCTGTAACCTCCTAAAAAACTTAAATCCCTTTTCCTAGTTCTTGTTTTGACCTGAAACTACACCGAAGTTTTCTGACACGGCAGCCCAACCATCTCCACTTAACCCTTGCTGCTCCCCAGATTATCCCCTAGTTTTTGTATAAATTTATACCCGACTATTTTTGTCGGGTATATTTGACACCAAGATTTTGCCGGTGATAGGATGTGTGTAGATTCAGTTGACGGCAAGACAGGAAAATCATGACCCTAGCGACAAACATCGAAACCTCAAAATTCATCCCCACCTTTACCCGCTTGGTTTCTAAGGAAGGAGGGACCTCCTACCCCCTGAAAGCGCTGAATATCTGCGAAGAAACCTTTGCCCCCCTAGAAGTGGACTACGATTACGACCTCATCCGTCGCACCGTTACCAGAGAAAGCATTCAAGCAGGTCCCAATTCCATCTGGCGCTATCGTTCCTTTTTGCCGGTGGAAAGTGAAAATCCTATCGATGTGGGTACGGGTATGACTCCCCTAGTTAAATCCCACCGTTTAGCTCGGCGCTTGGGTCTAAAAAATCTCTACATTAAAAATGATGCCGTCAATATGCCCACTCTCAGCTTCAAAGATAGAGTGGTATCCGTCGCCCTTACCCGGGCCAAAGAATTAGGTTTTACTACCGTTTCCTGTGCTAGTACGGGAAATCTCGCCAATTCCACCGCCGCTATTGCTGCTCACGCCGGTTTAGACTGTTGTGTTTTCATTCCCTCCGATTTAGAAGCGGGCAAAATTCTCGGCACCCTAATCTATAATCCCACGGTCATGGCAGTTAAAGGCAATTACGATCAGGTTAACCGTCTCTGTTCAGAAGTGGGCAATACCTACGGTTGGGGTTTTGTCAACATCAATCTGCGCCCCTACTATTCCGAAGGTTCCAAAACTTTAGGCTTTGAAGTGGCTGAACAATTAGGCTGGAAACTCCCCGACCATATTGTCGCACCTTTAGCCAGTGGTTCCCTCTTTACCAAGATTTATAAAGGCTTCCAAGAATTCGTCAAAGTCGGTTTGGTGGCAGATAAAGCAGTGCGTTTTAGTGGCGCTCAAGCGGAGGGTTGTTCCCCCATTGCCCAAGCTTTCAAGGAAGGACGGGATTTTGTCGCCCCAGTTAAACCCAATACTATCGCCAAATCGATCGCTATTGGTAATCCCGCCGATGGTGTTTATGCCCTTGATATTGCCCGTAAAACTGGCGGTAATATTGAATCCGTCACCGATGCCGAAATTATCGAAGGTATTAAACTTTTGGCAGAAACGGAGGGCATTTTCACAGAAACCGCAGGCGGTACAACTATCGCTGTCTTGAAAAAATTAGTAGAAGCGGGTAAAATCGACCCCGAAGAAACCACGGTCGTTTATATCACCGGTAATGGTCTAAAAACCCAAGAAGCGGTACAGGGTTATATCGGTGAACCCCTGTTAATCGAACCGAAATTAGAAAGTTTTGAACGGGCCCTGGAACGTTCCCGCACCCTCGAACGCCTCGAATGGCAACAGGTTCTCGTCTAGAATTGATGTTCGGGGATGATGGGGCAATTATCCTCTTGCCTCATCTCCACAAGCAATTTAAATTCGCGTGCAGCTTACCGTCCTTTCCACTTTTTCCTTGATATCTATGGCTGTAAAAGTTCTCATTCCTACTCCCCTGCAAAAATTTACAGAAAATAAGGCTACCATCGAGTGTAGTGCTAGTAATGTCGGTGATTTAATCGAATCCTTAGAAGCAAGTTTCCCCGGTATTAAGGCCCGCTTATGCGATGAAGAGGGCGCACCCCGGCGCTTTTTAAATTTCTACGTCAACAGTGAAGATATTCGCTTCCTCGATGGGACAAAAACCCCCTTAAAAGATGGCGATGAAGTCAGTATCGTTCCTGCGGTGGCTGGAGGTTAACCTCCCCATAAGTTTGTTTTCCGTCAATTGTAATTAAACCCCTAGAAAGTGATGTTTTCTGGGGGCTTTTGTTCAGGTAAGTTTTAGTTAGGGTTGCCAGAAAAACCTAATCTTTGTGTCCTTTGTGCCTTTGTGGTTGTTCATATTATTAAGTAGGTAGGCACAATTATTTGTAGGATGGGTTAGCGGTAGCGTAACCCATGCGGGCGTTGGGTTTCATGCTTCAACCCAACCTACGTTCATTTTATATTTAATTCCACCCACCTACTTATAAGCTGAGACACATTTGGTCAATTGCCATAGAAGTTCTCATCTAAGATTTGCTCTGGCAAGAAAGGACAAATTTGAGGATAATCATTTTCTGGGGGAATCCGAACACCAAATTGAGGGAGTTTCCCTTCCTTAATTGCCACTTGACGAGCATCTGGATAAGCTTCCTCAATGGCAGTTTCTAGATAGGATTTCAGGGAAGGAGTATCGCGTAAGTTTTTCTCAATTCGCTGGCGATGCTCAATAATAGAACAATACCAGCTATCCTTCATTGATGGCGGTGCGTCGTGCTGTACTTTTAATTTGAGCAAATGAGCCAAAAGAATCATCAAATTACTTTCTAAAGTTCTTTTTTCCGATTTTCCCAACTCGGTTAACTCCTCAATTAAGTTATCAGTATCCAGCGCAGCAAATTCCCGCTTCTGTAGGTGGCTAATTGTTGTTGCGAGCCATACTTGAAAATCTTGTTCGTAGAGAGTTTTGGACATAGCGATAAGTTGTTCCTTCGAGTCAATAACTAGATTGATAACTAAGCGGCTACAATTCTCAAGGCGTTACTAATTTCTAGCTTCCCTTGTAGTTTACCAAAAAATCACCTAAAATTGAAACTAAGTAGGTAGGCGTTAAAAATTATCAGATGCCCCCCTTATTAAGGGGAG
>NZ_CAIP01000190.1 GCF_000297435.1 Microcystis sp. T1-4
TGCCCCAGAAGGGGTAATTTCTAATGAGGGAGATTCCCTATCATCCATCGGGTTTATGATTTTGCTAATCGATTCTTCTGGATGGCGAATAGGTGTTTTTTTGGCTATTTCTATATTTATTTCTGGTTGTAACTGTAGCATCTCTGTCCAGGCCTGATCAAACTTTTCTTTTTCTTTCGGGGATTTAACCCATAAAGCTTGACAAAGAAGTTTAATTTTAGGATTGTCTAAGTTGGGATTTTCTTGAATAGCAATATCAGAATCATTGGCGAGTTTTTGAATTAGGTAATTTTCCACCCGATAATATTGTTCAATAGACAGCAGAAATCCTTCTTCGTCTCTGAGTTGATAAAATAGCTCAAGTAGGGGGGATGTCATTGGCTTTTTTAACCTCTTGTTCCATAATCTTGTAAATCGGTACGGCTTTTTAGTAAAACACTAGCGTGGGGTAATTTGTCCTCGTTTAATTTGGCGATAATTTCTTCAGGTTTGTACTTGAGCAACGATTTAAACCAGGCTATTAATTCACTGGTGCTAACTTTTTTTTCTCCTTCAGATTTAGTCTCGTCTTGTGATGTTCTCACTTCCAGAAAACGGTCCACTGCTTTGATGATAACCTCTTGTTCAGCGTCGGTAAACCGTTCGGTTAATATTTTTCTTAATCTTTCTTGGTTGGGTAGCTCAATATAGTGATAAATGCAACGTCTCAGAAAAGCATTGGGTAAGTTTTTTTCTTGATTACTGGTAATTATAATCAGAGGAAAAGCTTGATCATTTGCTTGAATTAATTCTCCTGTTTCTTTAATGAAAAAACGACGAGATTCAATGGCTAAAAGTAAATCATTAGGAAAATCTCGATCCGCTTTATCTATTTCATCAATTAATACTACCGATTGTTCTTGCTTATCTTGACTTTGTTTAAATGCTTTACCCAAGGGTTGTAAATCAACCCAATCTTTTGAAGTAGCTGGATTTTTTTGCTCAGAAGAAGATTCTCCTGCTCCTTTTTGGCTTAAAATTCCGCTAATTTGAGCAGCTTGTAAACGGCCAATATAATCATATTGATAGAGACTATCTTCCGCTTTGCTTGTAGATTGAACTATCCATTCATGATATTTTATAGAACCACTTTGCTGACCATTATTAAATTCATAAACTAAGGCATGAGCTAGACGACTTTTGCCACATCCCGGCTCACCTTCTAGTAACAAAGGCATTCCCAATTCAATAGCCAAGTTAACAACTTCTATTAACTCATCACCTGCGTCATAGGGATAAATTTTCTGTTGAATCGGTTCATAATAAAGTCCCGATTTAGGTTGAATTTCTCCCGTGTAAGTTAAGGATAGTTTAGCCATTTATTTTCCCTCGATAATTGTCCTTGAAATTGTTGATAAAAAGCTTTCAGTGTGTCTTCTATGTTGCCTTCATTGCTATTTTTCCATAATTCCTGCAAGGTAGATTTAAATAAGTCTGTGGTTTCATCCTGTAAGTCACAACCTAACTGAAGTTGTTGAGCAAAAGTAGGAATAATTTCCTGAAAAGACCGTTGTTCAAAGCAAGAGTCAATCTGTAAGCGGTGAATAGGAAATTCTGATAATCTGTCGCTATCTCTCCAATCATTCCCTTCTCCATAATCTAACCAAATCATTAATAAAAAGCCCAGAATAGGACTATTTTGTATTTTACGAGCGTTGGTAATTAAGTTTTGCCAAAACGAATCAATGTCTTTTAAACGGGAAAAGTCTGCACAATCAATTCCTTCAAAAATCAAACAAAAATTATTAGCTTTTAAATTTTTAATTCCTCCAGAATTATTGAAAAAATGTTCATGAAGACTATAGCTATCCCATTCTTCCTGACCATCTCCTTGAAATTTAAAAACAATAGGTTTAACGGGCAAATTATTAGTGATCAAGATTTCTTTTTCTAAACGACGCAAACACAAAACACGATATGTATGAGGACAAGGGGGAATATAAATACTGCCTTCTCGTAAAGTTTTAGCGGCTATTGAACTGGTAAAATTTACTAGATTAGTATAATTAAATTTTGTCAAAACACGATAAATTTTTTCATTATTTGTTTGTTGATTTTTTGGGTTTTGATGATGAAGTTGACAACATTGTAAGCTTTCAAAATCTAGGCCTAATACTTCGCAATAAGCTTGAACAATATAAGACTGTTTAGAGGTTCGCCCTTTTTTTCCTAGTCCATATTTTTGTTCAGTACAAAACCGCAAACTATCTCCAGATATGCCAATTACCTTTAAAATAGACGAATCTAATAAAAAATTCAGAACCTCATCAAAGGTTAAATGAATTAAATTATCATTAATATCTTCAATTCTGGTTGTATTTATTTTATTTTGAGTAATGTACTCCCTTTTATTCTGATTTTCAAATCCTTTAAAATCAGATTTATTTTGTAAGTACAATTTCTTACCCTTTGGTTCTAAAACCTCTTTAGTTGCTCCAGATTGTGGCTGAGATTCTGTCATCCAATCTTTCAAGACATTTAATCGAATGGTATAACTGGAAGTTTTTGTTTGACTACGGTATTCTTCGAGAAATGCCTCAAGTAACCATCGACTTGCTTCTATTAATATTTTCTCTATTTTCTCCGAAGCACAAGAATAGTCTCCCTCATAAGCATCTTTAGCCTTACGAAGGGTTTCTACATCTTCATCCGATAATCTGATTTCGCCGGACCTTAACATAAATCTCGTCAAACGTCAACCTACGATCTGATCCACTTTTTGATCCCCTTTTGCCAGCATTTGCTGAAAGCATTTTAATCAACTTGTCCTCAAAAAACAAGCCCTAAGGCGACAGGAGCAAAATCTATGAATTTTTGGCAAAAACATAAAGCGGACATTGACGTGATTTGCCGCATCATCACCACTTTAACCGCCTTGGCTAGTTTGGGTGTTCAGGTGGGGGAGTTAAAGATTCCCGAAAGCAAGATTCTTCCCCCTATCCCTGAGGTTCAGGTGGAATTAAATATCAGATGAACGTAGGTTGGGTTGAAGCATGAAACCCAACTCCTGCATGGGTTACGCTACCGCTAACCCATCCTACAAATAATTTTGCCTCCCTACTTAAGACGTATTTAAATCGCTTATTCTTAGATTAGCCGAATCTCCTCCCCCCTTGCCCCCCCGATGTCGGGGGGGTTGGGGGGGTTGCCTCTTGCCTCATCTCAACAGGCAATTTAAATTACGAACAGCTTTTTTCATAAGACTGGACCAAAACGAGGGTGAGTTAATAAGATAACCCACCCTGAAAGAGATTTAGCGATCGACTGACCCCATAATAATATCAATACTGCCTAAAATCGCCATAATATCGGCAACTTTTACCCCTTTGAGGATATGGGGCAGAATTTGAAGATTATTAAAATCAGCGGCCCGAATTTTCCAACGCCAAGGGAAGAGTTCATCATTACCGACGATAAAGATACCTAATTCACCTTTACCGCTTTCCAAGCGCACATAATGTTCACCTTTAGGGATTTTGAAAGTGGGGGCGACTTTTTTGGCGATATATTGATAGTCAAAATCATTCCAAGCTGATTTTTTCCCTTCTGCCATCCGTTTTGCTTCCAGATTTTCGTAGGGACCACCGGGTAAACCTTTCAGTGCTTGCCGGATAATTTTCACCGATTCGCGCATTTCCCGAATCCGCACCAGATAACGAGCAAAACAATCGCCGGCGGTTTCCCAATGCACTTCCCAGTCAAAATCGTCGTAACACTCGTAATGGTCAACTTTTCTTAAATCCCATTTCACCCCGGAAGCGCGCAACATCGGACCAGATAAACCCCAGTTAATCGCTTCGTCTCTGGTAATGCAGCCTATCCCTTCAATACGACGGCGGAAAATCGGGTTATTAGTGATTAATTTCTCGTATTCGTCCACTTTGGGGTCAAAATAGTCACAGAAATCCTCGCACTTATCCACCCATCCGTAGGGTAAATCCACCGCCACGCCACCAATACGGAAATAATTATTATTAATTAACCGCATTCCCGTGGCAGCTTCCCAGAGGTCATAAATCATCTCCCGTTCCCGGAAAATGTAGAAAAAGGGAGTTTGTGCGCCTACATCCGCCATAAAGGGGCCTAACCAGAGTAAATGGTTAGCGATGCGGTTGAGTTCCAACATAATCACCCGGATATATTGCGCTCGTTTGGGAACGGCGATATCGGCTAATTTTTCGGGAGCATTGACCGTAATCGCCTCGTTAAACATCCCTGCGGCGTAATCCCAACGACTAACGTAGGGAACGTACATGACATTGCTGCGATTTTCGGCAATTTTTTCCATGCCCCGATGAAGATAACCGATTACGGGTTCACAGTCAATCACGTCTTCCCCGTCAAGGGTGACGATTAAGCGCAAAACTCCGTGCATTGACGGGTGATGGGGTCCCATGTTTAAAACCATGGGTTCTGTTCTCGTTTCAATTTTTGCCATAGGGCTACCGATGATCCCGAAAATCTTTTTAAAGTTATTATAAGTAAACGCTTCGACAATACACAAGGACTATCGGGTATCAGGAGGCGGCTGGCAGGATTTAGGAGGCAGTCACGATGCAACAAGTTACACTGTCAAGCATGAAAATATTCTGATCCTAAATCCAGTTATTAAAAACTGATTATTTATTCCCCCTTTTGCAGGAGTGCCTCTCCTGATATGTAGCCTATACTCAAGGGATTTAGTATTACTTGAGATCTGATTACTCAATCCAAGCTTTTGGGGGGTTCTACCCCCCAAACCCCCCGTTGGGGGCGTGGCGCCGCCCCCAAACCCCCCGCGCATTAGTTTTTCGGTGGGATGCTTACACGCAGCCGCTGACACATCTGTAATGATTTGAGAGGGGAGCATCTCATTTATGCAAGTGAGTAATTATACTTATCTATAAAACTGGTTTCTAGCAAGGCTTTCAAAATAGCTTGACATAAAAACCTGATTTAGGGGTTACAAAGGTGAGATGCTCCCTTTGAGAGTCACTCCCCTTGCAGGAGTGTCTCTGCTGATATGTAGCTTATACTCAACAGATTTAGTATGATCGACGAATTGGCGTTATTTCAGCTTCTGTTTTCCAGTCAGTCAGGATTTAGGAGATTATTTTTATTTATACTTCCCACTTCCCCACACCCCACACCCCACACCCTCTTTGAAGTCAGGAGATTATTTTTATTTATTCTCCCCATTTCCTAATTCATAATTCATAATTCATAATTCATAATTCCCTCTCCCCGCTCGATCGAGTACAATAGAGTGTTCAGCAAAAGCGATCGGCTATTAGCTTTGATTAGTCCTTCGGTAAGAGTTATAAACCAGAGAAAAGAGCCATTAAGAGCGGCAATCAGCTGAAAAAGCTCAAAAACTGAATTTTAGGCCGAAGGCTGACCTTAGCTTGCTGAAAGCTGAATCCCGTTGATAATTTTTTTACTTGAATCACCGTGGTTATCCAAATCGACTCAACTCAAAACTACGAAACCAAAACCCAAGAGATCGCTAGACAACTTTTAGCCGAAACTCGGGAAAAAAAAGGTCTTTGGTCTGCTTTACAGGATCAAATGCGTTGGGATGATAAATTACTCGATTGGGCAATGTCTAACCCCAATTTACGAGTACAATTATTCCGTTTTATTGACTGTTTACCCGCTTTACGCAGTAATGCCGAGATCGCTAATCATCTCCAACAATACCTCGGTGATGCTTCCGTAGAACTGCCCAGTGCGCTGAAAAGTATCCTCAACTTTAGTGATCCTAACTCCCTACCCGCTCAAACGGCCGCCAGTCTGATCAGTAAATCCGTAGAAACCTTAGCTCGTAAGTATATCGCCGGGGAAGACCTAGAGCAAATTACTCGCACTGTCACCCGTCTGCGGAAGGAAAAAATGGCTTTTACCATAGATCTTCTCGGTGAAGCGGTAATTACTGAAGCGGAAACCCAAGTTTATCTACAAAGTTATCTGGATTTAATGACCCATTTGGCTCAAGAAGCGAGCAAATGGAATAAAGTTAGCCAAATTGATGAAGCGGACGGCGACTTATTACCACAAGTGCAGGTTTCTGTCAAGCTAACTGCCTTTTATTCTCAGTTTGATCCCATGGATCCCATTGGCAGTAAGGAGAAAGTTTGCGATCGCATTCGACTACTATTGCGACGCGCTCAGGAGTTAGGGGTAGCAGTCCATTTTGATATGGAACAGTACGTTTATAAAAACCTCACCCTGGCTATCCTGAAAGAATTACTCCTAGAAGAAGAATTTCGCAGTCGTACCGATATTGGCATCACCCTACAGGCATATTTAAGAGATTCTGCCCAAGATTTACAAGATTTAATTAATTGGGCCAAAAAGCGCGGTTATCCCCTTACTGTCCGGCTAGTCAAAGGCGCTTACTGGGATCAGGAAACAATTAAATCTCGCCAAAATCACTGGCCACAGCCGGTATATAACGAAAAATCCGCCACCGATGCCAATTATGAGCGGATGACGCGGTTATTATTGGAAAATCATCAATATTTATACGCCGCCATCGGTAGTCATAACGTGCGATCGCAAGCATTGGCCTGTGCGATCGCAGAAAGTTTAGAAATTCCCCGTCGTCGCTTTGAAATGCAGGTATTGTACGGCATGGGCGACCAATTAGCCAAAGCGTTAGTGAACCGGGGTCATCGGGTGCGGGTTTATTCCCCCTACGGACAACTCTTACCCGGTATGGCCTACCTAATCCGCCGTTTATTAGAAAATACCGCTAATAGTTCCTTCCTAAGGCAAAATTTGGAGGATCGTCCCGTGGAAGATTTAATCGCAGCCCCCCGGGTTTTAGGCAAGGATAACCCGATTATCCCCGGTTTTCCTAATGCCCCCGATACAGATTATGCTAACGAGCAATTACGAAATAAAGCGAGTCAAGCTCTTACTTTTGTCAAAAATTCCCTCGGTAAAACCTATTTACCCCTAATTAACGGCGAATACGTCGCCACCAATGTTCAAATTAATTCCGTTAATCCCTGTAACCCACAGGAAATAGTGGGTAAAGTGGGCTTAATTGATGTGGAACAGGCAGAAAAAGCGATCATAGCGGCGAAACAGGCTTTTCCCGCGTGGAAACGCACTCCAGTGGCTAAAAGAGCCGAAATACTGCGAAAAGCGGCAGATTTGATGGAAGCGCGACGACACGAGTTATCGGCCTGGATTTGTTTGGAAGTGGGCAAAGTTATCCAACAGGCGGATCCGGAAGTGTCAGAAGCGATCGATTTTTGCCGTTATTACGCCTCCGAGATGGAAAGACTGGATTTAGGGCATAATTTCGACGTAGCAGGCGAGAATAATCGTTATTTCTACCAACCACGGGGTATTGCTTTAGTGATTTCTCCCTGGAATTTCCCCCTAGCCATTGCGGTGGGGATGACAGTAGCAGCTTTAGTAGCCGGTAACTGTACGCTATTGAAACCTGCCGAGACTTCCTCGGTGATTACGGCGAAATTTGCCGAGATTCTCCTAGAAGCGGGTATTCCTGCCGGAGTCTTCCAATATATCCCGGGTAAAGGTTCGCAAGTGGGGGCGCATTTAGTTAGCCATCCCGATGTTCACCTAATCGCCTTCACCGGTTCACGAGAAGTGGGCTGTCGCATCTATACAGATGCCTCCATCGTGCAAAAGGGTCAAAAACACCTAAAACGAGTTATCGCCGAAATGGGCGGCAAAAATGCCCTAATTGTCGATGAGAGTGCCGATTTAGATCAGGCCGTTGTCGGTGCGGTTAAGTCCGCTTTTGGCTACACCGGCCAGAAATGTTCGGCCTGTTCGCGGATAATTGTTCTGGAAAGCGTCTATGATAGCTTTGTGGATCGCTTTGTCGAGGCTACCAAGTCCCTCAATATCGGGCCGACGGATTTACCGAGTACGGAAGTAGGACCGGTTATCGACGAGAAAGCTCAAGCAAGAATTCGGGAATATATCGAAACTGGTAAAAAAGAGGCAGAATTGGCCCTAGAAATGCCGATTCCAGAAGTGGGTTACTTCGTCAGTCCCACCGTCTTTAAAAATGTTCCCCCTGATGCGGTAATAGCGATGGAGGAAATTTTTGGTCCGGTGGTGGCGATTATCAAAGTGAGCAATTTTGAGCAAGCTTTAGCTGTAGCTAACGGAACCGACTATGCTTTAACCGGTGGCTTATATTCTCGCACTCCTGCCCATATTAACCGAGCTACGCAGGAATTTGAAGTGGGAAACCTCTATATTAACCGGGGAATCACCGGTGCGATTGTCTCCCGTCAACCCTTCGGGGGTTTCAAGATGTCGGGGGTAGGTTCCAAAGCAGGGGGTCCCGATTATCTCTTGCAATTCCTCGAACCTCGTCACATCAGCGAGAATATTCAACGTCAGGGATTTGCACCGATTGAAGGGGCCGATTAAGCGATATAGCTAAAATTGGTTATTATTGGGGGTTTATACCCCCAAATCTGGTTCATTTATTGGCTAAGACTCATCTTAACCCCCTATCCTTAGATTAGCTCTCTTATTCTTTGTGTGATCTCGCGTAGCGAGCGCGTTGCGACCAGTTTAAATTATATAGGAGCGATCGATCTCTGTGTCCTTTGTGTCTCTGTGGTTCCTTCCACTCACTCACCAAACCCAATAGAACCGTTGTCTTTCCTAGCTGATTTCTTGGCTGTCAACCTACTGCTATATACTTAAGTTTACAATTGCGTCAGCCCATCGAGAAAAGACTATGACGATTGAAACCGTTGCCACAAAACCCTTTAGTGACCAAAAACCGGGGACTTCTGGATTGCGAAAATCCGTTCCCGTTTTTCAACAACCCCATTATCTGGAAAATTTTATTCAAGCTATCTTCAATACTTTAGACGGTATCGAGGGTCAAACCCTAGTCGTCGGTGGAGATGGTCGTTATTATAACCGTCAAGCTATTCAAACTATCCTGAAAATCGCTGCCGCTAACGGTATCGGTAGAATCCTCGTGGGAACCGATGGTATTGTCTCCACTCCCGCTATTTCTGGGTTAATTCGCGAAAATAACGCTTTTGGCGGTATTGTTCTCTCCGCTAGTCATAACCCCGGCGGTCCGGAGGGGGATTTTGGCATTAAGTACAATATTACTAACGGCGGACCGGCCCCGGAAAATATCACCGATGCAATTTATGCCGAGACTAAGGTGATTAGCAGTTATAAAATCCTCTCAGGGGCCGATATTAATCTTGATCGCCCCAGTTCCTTTAAACTGGGAACTATGGATGTGGAAGTGATCGATGCGGTTACTCCCTACGTCAAAATGATGGAAAAGATTTTTGATTTCGATCGCATTCAAGCCCTACTCACTTCTGGTAAGTTTAAAATGTGCATGGATTCTCTCCATGCGGTGACGGGTCCCTACGCTTATGCTCTATTTGAACAGCGTTTAGGCGCGCCCAAAGGTACAGTATTAAATGGTATTCCCTTAGAGGATTTTGGTGGTGGTCATCCCGATCCTAACCTAGTCTATGCCCATGATCTGGTAGAAATTCTCTTCGGTCAAGATGCACCCGATTTTGGGGCTGCTTCCGATGGAGATGGCGATCGCAATATGATCCTCGGTCGGAATTTTTTTGTCACCCCTAGTGATAGTTTAGCTGTACTAACTGCCAACGCTCATCTAGTACCGGGGTATCAAAATGGTATCACGGGAGTGGCGCGATCGATGCCCACCAGTGCGGCGGCCGATCGCGTAGCGGCTAAACTGGGAATTGACTGTTATGAAACTCCCACCGGTTGGAAATTCTTCGGTAATTTGTTGGATGCGGGGAAAGCAACCCTTTGCGGTGAGGAAAGTTTCGGCACGGGTTCCAATCATATTCGCGAAAAAGATGGTTTATGGGCGGTTCTTTTCTGGTTAAATATTTTGGCCGTTAAAGGGGAATCTGTAGAGGAAATTGTTCGCAGTCATTGGCAAGAATTTGGTCGTAATTTCTATTCTCGTCATGATTATGAAGAAGTCGCCTTAGAACCGGCTAAAGAGATGATGGCACGTCTCCAGAAGCTGGTTTTAGACCTTAAGGGTAAACAATTTGGTAACTATGAAGTGGAATATGCCGATGATTTTAGCTATACGGACCCCGTGGATGGTAGTGTCAGTAAAAATCAAGGGATTCGCATTGGTTTTACCGATGGTTCTCGGATTATTTATCGTCTATCGGGTACGGGAACTAAAGGGGCAACTCTTCGGGTTTATCTAGAAAGTTATGAACCGGACGCAAGTAAACACGATATCGACACCCAAAAGGCTCTACAGCCGTTAATTGATTTAGCTGAAGAAATCGGTCAAATTCGTCAATCTACTGGACGGGAACAACCCACGGTTATTACCTAAAATCTAGGGATCAGCTATCAGTTTTTATCGGGGAATTTTTTGACCTGCTGACCACTGATAGCTCCTCTTTAATTACTTTCAGTAATTGCTTTGTGGTACAATTTTTGAATTCCCGTCACTAATTTATCTAAAATAGATCGATGGCTATCGTGAGTCGGATCAAGACTCTGCACTTTGGTTAATAATTTCGCTTCCTGTATATCCACGTCGTCATCGCTATAGATTAAGGTGCTAATCGATGTTATTAGATCTTGATAGGTTTCTGGACTAGGATTATCGCCTAAATAGGACTCTAACCATCGATAACATTCACCAGTTTTAACTGGTTTTAGTTCGGATAATAGTGGTTTAATCTCCGGATCATCATCAAGTTTTTCCCTCACAGCTACCTGTCTTAAATAGCTTCTTTCTGATGGTTGAATTACACCATCAATCCAGGCAACACCGATGAGAATTTTCAGTAATTGTTTATTTTTCATCTCACACTTCCTTGACTAACTTAGCCATAAAAAAACCGTCTTGATTATGCCGATGGGGTAACACT
Organism: Microcystis sp. T1-4; assembly: GCF_000297435.1. Lineage (GTDB taxonomy): Bacteria > Cyanobacteriota > Cyanobacteriia > Cyanobacteriales > Microcystaceae > Microcystis. Next base: position 10,935 of record NZ_CAIP01000190.1, read on the forward strand.
TCGATCGCTCCCGTTTCTGTATAGTATTCTGAGAAAGATGAATTAGAGTCAGGAGGGGCCATTTTCCAATCGGGATGAGCCGCTAAAAACTGCTCGATCACTCTTTCATTTTCTAACGGATCGAGAGTACAGGTGGCATAAACTAAGATTCCCTTCGGTTTTACCCAAGTAGCAGCCGAGGCTAAAAGTTCCCCCTGTCGTTTGGCTAGTACAGGTAAATTTTCGGGTGTTTGTCGCCAACGTATATCAGGACGCTTGTGCAGGGTTCCCAATCCTGAACAGGGAGCATCGATTAGTACACGATCAGCGATGCCGCACCACTGGGGACGATCGCGACTATCCCCTAGATGTATTTCGATCGCTTTTAAGTCTAATCTTTTAATATTGGCTTCTAACTGTCGTAAACGGGATGCCGTTTGATCACAGGCCAATATTCTACCCCGATCGCCCATTAATTCGGCAATATGAGTGGTTTTTCCCCCCGGTGCCGCGCAAGCGTCGATAATTGTCTCTCCGGGCTGGGGATCGAGGAGATAAGTGACTAATTGGGCGCTAATATCCTGTAGGGTGTAATTTCCGGCTCGAAATCCCTCTAAACGCTCAATATTGCCTAAACCAGAGGTTAAACGGCAAGCTAGAGGTAATTTAAGATGATTAAAAGTTATATTGGCTGATTCTAACTCATTTTCTAGGGCTTCTCGGCTAGTTTTCAGGGGATTAATCCGAATATCGAGGTCAGGAGAGCGATTAAACCATTGACACAGTTGTTCCGTTTCCGTAACACTAAAGCGATCTAACCACAATTGCACCAACCAATCGGGGAAACTGTGGAGAATACCCAATCTAGAAGCGGTATTTTCCGGCAAAATTAAAGGATCGTCGCCATTAGCAGTTAAACGGAGATATTGCCGCAGCATTCCGTTAACCACCGCCGCTAATTTGCCTAAATGACTGATTTTAGTTAATTCTACCGCCGTATTCACCGCCGCCGATGGGGGAATCTGGGAGAGATAACGCAGTTGATAAAGACCAATATGGAGAATTCGCCGTAAATCCGGGGGTTGCTGGGCCGCGGTTTTTTTTCCCAGGCGATCGAGCAGCGCATCCAAAGTTCTTTGGCGGCGTATTATACCATAAACAATCTCCGTTGTCAAGGCTTTGTCAAGACAATTTAAGGAACTAGCGGACAAATGGCGATCAAGAGCGCGATCGGGATAGGCGGAGGAGCGATCGATATCGCGTAAAATCAGCAAAGCCAGCTGACGAGCATTATTCATGCGGTTTCTAGACGATTGCGGAGGAATTGGCGTAATATAGTCAGCGCCGGAATCGGGATTTCGTGACCCATATTTAACTCGTGATATTCGACGTTAACCCCCAAACCAAGCAGTAAATCTCTGGCTTGACGAGCGGCAGCAATAGGAACGACGGGATCCTGCTTACCATGAACAATTAAGACATTTTGTGGGCCTTGGGGATGGGGTTCACCGTGCAGATAACCACTCAGGGAACCCAATCCCGCCAAGGGTAAGGATAAACCCACATCCAGCGTCATCGCTCCTCCTTGGGAAAAACCGGTCAAAAAAGTCCGCTCTAGGGGAATGCCGGTAGTTGCTTCTAGGGAAATAATCCAATCCTGCAACTGTTGACGACTAGCGACTAAACCTTGATAATCGGAGGTTTCTAACGCATACCAGGCGCGTCCCCCCGGCACTTGGGGATGATCAAAGGGAGCATTAGGAAACAAAAATTGACAATCAGCCAGATCCAGCATCGATGCTAGGGGGGCCAGATCCATGGCATCCGCACCCCAACCGTGCAGCATGATCACTAGATAGCGAGCGGGATTTTCTGGGGAAGGGGGAATGACAATCGGGTTAAAAGACAGGGTTTTTTCCTCGCAATTCTCTTTTTTCTCTATTCTATAGCGGTTTTCTCCGGGATGAGATGGCTGTTGGGGAGTCTTTTCAGTAACCAGTAATCAGTGAAAAGAAAACTCCGATTACTACCCCCTTCCTCTCTCGGAAAAGGTTTGGGGGTGAGGACAATTAACCAGAGCTGCCACTACTTTGGAAAAATGGTCTTAGTCGTCGTCGAGTATAGTTGTTGTCAGCAACTACTAAAATTAATTAATATATCCGCCGCTCACCGTCAAGCGGAAACTAGACAGAATGATCTGGCTATTATTACCCAAACCAGCCTTGAGCCAGTGAAAATTGGGGCTAATTGGCAATTTTTCGGCAAAAAAGTTATCTACACCTGTTAACAGGCAATTTATCCCCCGAATGAGCTACAATTATCGGTCAAACGTGGTTAATAGTGAGCAGATGCGTCGCATCGAAGGGGCGATTTTTGCCTCTGGTATGCCTGTGGCCGCTTTGATGGAAAAGGCAGCCCTGTTAACGGCACAACAGTTTAAAAAGTCCTATTCTTTGGCTAATTTCCCCAAAATCGGCGTTATAGTTGGCCCTGGTCACAATGGCGGCGATGCTCTCGTAATTGCTAGGGAATTACATCTCGCTGGTTATCAAGTATCTCTTTTTTGTCTGATCGCCAAACTCAAGGATTTAACAGCACAACAGGCGAATTATGTCAAGCATTTAGGCTTAATTTTTCAGAAAACTTTAGAATCTTTGGAGGATTGTCAGTTAATTATCGATGGTCTTTTCGGTTTTGGTTTAGAAAGGACTTTATCGGGAGAGATTGCCGAATTAGTCGATAAAATTAATAGTTGGCAAAAACCGATAATTAGTATCGATATTGCTTCGGGAATTCACACCGACACCGGAGAGGTTTTAGGCACGGCAATTAAAGCCACTCATACCTTTTGTTTGGGACTCTGGAAGCGAGCTTTTTTCCAAGATTTGGCCTTACCCTATCTGGGTAAAGTGGAGTTAATTGATATAGGAATTAGTCCCCTTGACCTAGAAACAATTTTACAAGATTCACCGCCAATTCTGAGGGTTAATCCCGATCTAATTCGCCATTATTTACCCTTACCCCGTCCTCTCCTTACCCATAAATATCAGCAGGGACATTTATTAATTATCTGTGGTTCTCGTCGTTATGCGGGGGGGGCAATTCTCGCCGGATTAGGAGCGCGAGGTAGTGGTGTGGGAATGCTTTCGATTGCCGTTCCTGCTGCCCTTAAATCTTTATTAATTAGTCATTTACCAGAAGCATTAATTATCGATTGTCCCGAAACTGCCACGGGAGCTATTGCCGAACTTCCCCTAGAATTAAATAATTATCATGTCCTCGCCTGTGGTCCTGGATTAACCACAGAAAATCCTGCTATTATCGAACAGGTTTTAGATAGTGATAAACCGATTATACTCGATGCCGATGCTTTAAATATTTTGGCTCAACTGGGTACAGAAAAATTATCATCTCGCCAAAATAAGACAATTTTAACGCCTCATTGGGGAGAATTTAAACGCTTATTTCCTAACTTATCAGGTTCTCAAGATAGGATTAATATCACTCAAGAAGCATCTCAACAAAGTGGTGCAATTGTCTTATTAAAAGGAGCCAGAACTATAATCGCCTCCCCGGAAGGTAAAATGTATATAATCCCCGAAAGTACCTCCGCTTTAGCGCGAGGTGGTAGTGGTGATGTCCTAACAGGATTAATCGGCGGATTCTTAACCCAAATGCAGGATAATCCCCCAGAAGCAACCGCATTAGCAGCTTATTTACACGCTCAAGCCGGCATTTTAGCGGCCAAAGAAAGGACAGAATTAGGAGTAGATGGAGTAACTTTAGCTAATTATTTATTTGCCGCCCTTAAAGATTCGATCCCCCCTGCCCCCCTTCGATAAGGGGGGTGGCCGATAGGCGGGGGGATCAGAATTGATGATTTTTACTGTATCTAACATTAAAATATCTTTCATAATACCCACCTAATAAACGCAATAAACGCAGAAATAAGTAGCGTTCTATCTTTGTGTCCTTTGTGTCTCTGTGGTTCGTTCCATTCACTCGCCAGCAGGACTATATCTTAGAATACATAATACCCACCAAACCTAAGAGAGCCAAAATATTATTAATAGCATAAATGTACTGTATTTAAACTGAGTAGGGGTATTTTAGTACAAATGCTCGGACTGCCTCCTTAAAGATTAATTCAGATAGTCGGCATTTGATAAAACATAAGGAATGTTAACCAAAACCACTTATCGTTAAGGAATTTTGATAAGTTGGAGATTGAACAAAGATAGAAAGTCTCTAGCGCTGACAACTATGGCTGTAATTGTCCAAAAATACGGTGGTACATCGGTAGGTTCCGTGGAACGCATTCAATCGGTCGCTCAACGGGTCAAAAATACGGTAATAGCAGGAAATACCGTGGTGGTGGTCGTTTCTGCCATGGGTAAAACCACCGATGGATTGGTCAATTTAGCCAAACAAATCGCCGCCGAACCCTCGCGCCGGGAGATGGATATGTTATTATCCACGGGGGAACAGGTAACAATCGCCTTGATGAGTATGGCCCTAGAGGAAATCGGACAACCGGCCATCTCCCTAACCGGCGCTCAGGTGGGAATTGTCACGGAATCCGAACATAGTCGGGCCCGTATTTTAGAAATTAAAACCGATCGCCTTTCCCGTCATCTATCGGAAGGTAAAGTAGTTGTGGTCGCCGGTTTTCAAGGTGTCAGCGATAGCGATCAACTAGAGATTACCACCCTAGGGCGCGGTGGGTCCGATACCTCGGCCGTAGCCCTAGCGGCCGCCTTAAAAGCCGATTTTTGCGAAATTTACACCGATGTACCCGGTATTCTCACCACTGACCCCCGTTTAGTCCCCGAAGCGCGTCTTTTAGACCAAATTACCTGCGATGAGATGCTCGAATTAGCCAGTTTAGGGGCGAAAGTTCTCCACCCGCGAGCGGTGGAAATCGCTAAAAACTTCGGGGTTCCCTTGGTTGTCCGCTCCAGTTGGACAGAGGATCCGGGTACTTGGGTGACATCCCCAGCACCGAAACCGCGCACCCTGCAAGGATTGGAATTGACAAAAGCAGTGGATGCGGTGGAATTTGAGGGTAATCAGGCGAAAATCTCCCTTTTACGGGTTCCGGATCGTCCCGGTATCGCTGCCCGTTTATTCGGGGAAATCGCCCATCAACAGGTGGACGTGGATTTAATTATTCAATCGATTCACGAGGGGGACAGCAACGATATCGCCTTTACGGTGATGGGAAATGCCTTGAAAAAAGCCCAATCCGTGGCCGAAGCGATCGCACCGGTTTTACGTTCCCATCCCACTAATACAGAGGAAGCGGAAGTGATTATCGAATCCGGGGCCGCTAAAATCGCCATTACCGGCGCTGGTATGATCGGCCGACCTGGAATTGCTGCCCAAATATTTAGCACTTTGGCCGCAGCAGCAATTAATATCGAAATGATCTCCACTTCTGAAGTAAAAGTCAGTTGCGTCATCGATGAAGCGGACGGAGAAAAAGCAATTAAAGTCCTTTGTGATGCTTTTCAAGTGGAGTATTCTGCTAAAGTTGCTCATTGCGAAATCCCTAAAAATTTAGTCCCAGTACGGGGAGTGGCCCTAGATAATAATCAGGCACAAATGGCCATTCGTAACGTCCCCGATCGCCCCGGGATGGCGGCGAGAATTTTCTCGGTTTTAGCGGCAAAAAATGTCAGTGTTGATATGATTATTCAATCCCAACGCTGTCGCATTGTCGATGGTATTCCTCGACGGGATATCGCTTTTACTTTACCCCAAGCTGATGCTAATTTAGCCCAAAAAATCCTTTTAGAACTATCGGAAAGTTTGGGTTTACAGGAAGTGGTGGTTAATAATGATGTGGCGAAAGTGAGCATTGTTGGTTCAGGAATGGAAGGACAACCGGGGGTAGCAGCACGCTTTTTTGAAGCTTTAGCAAAGGAGAAAATTAATATTTTAATGATTGCTACTTCTGATATAAAAATCAGTTGTGTGGTGAATCAGGAAGATGGAGTCAGGGCCCTACAAGTGGTTCACGCCGCTTTTGGATTAGCCGGACAGGGTAAAATTGAAGTACCCGCCTAAATGAAATTACAAGTTCTATGATGGGGGTAAGAGTTGTTTAATTGTTGGCAACTTATACCCCCAAAAACCCGATAAATAAGTTAACCCTCATCACCCCGATTTTATCTATGGACCCTCTTACAGGAGCAGCGATCGCAGTTGGTTCGATTATTGCCACTAAAGCGTTAGAGAAAACTGGTGAAAAAGTGGGAGAGAAAGTTTGGCAACAAACAGAAAAATTTCTCACTTCCCTGAAACAAGTTTCTCCAGATACTGTCACCGCAATTGAAAAAGCACCCGAACAGCCTTTAGATTATGGACAGGCAATTCTAGAGGTGGAATCTGTTGCTAAAACCAGTCCCGAATTAAGCCAAATTATAACCGAGTTGGTTAAAGCGATAGAAGCGGAACCTTCCCTTAAAGAATTGGTTAATAATACCCTTAAATCTCAATCTCAACAAGCCAGCTTTATCAATAATCAAAAATTACCTGATTCCATAAAGAATCTTTTTCAAGGTAATACATTCATTGGCAATACTTTCTGACTGCAGCCGCCTGTTAAGGAACAGGTTAAACAACATCCTCACAATTTATCTAATAGTAATATCCCTAGATTTGTTGGTAGGGATCAGGAATTAATTGACTTAAAAAAGCAATTACAACAATCCCAAAAGCTTGCTATATCTACCTTAACGGGAATGGGAGGCATAGGTAAAACCGAACTAGCCAGACAGTTTGGCTGGCAACAATGGCGGGAAAAAGCCTATCCCGGGGGTATATGTTGGTTAAATGTGGCAGAAAGTGACGGCGGTTTTATCGGTACTTCTATTTTAGATTTTGCGCGGGTACATCTCAAATTAACTTTACCGGATGAGGGAGAATTAGACGTAAAAATTCGTTATTGTTGGCAAAACTGGTTAGCGGGAAATGTCCTAATTATCTTTGATGATGTGCGGGATTATCAGCAAATTAGGGATTATTTACCACCGCAAGAAGACAAACGCTTTCAGGTTTTAATTACCACTCGCAAGGAATATTTATCAGCGACAATTGCGACTTTTCGGGTAGAAGTATTAAAAGAAAAAGATGCACTTGATTTATTGCGTTCCTACCTTGTAGATAACAGAATTGACACACAAATCGAGGCAGCTAAATTATTATGTCAGGATTTGGGTTATTTACCCTTGGCGTTAGAATTGGTGGCAAGGTTGCTGGTACGACGACAGGATTGGGAAATCAGCAAAATACGGCAGAAATTAGCCGAAAAAGGCTTAGATGAGCCAATCTTAGCCAAAAATCCCAAGTTTCATGGGGAAATGACTGCGGAAAGAGGGTTAAAAGCTGCCTTTAATCTCAGTTGGGAGGAGTTGCACAGCGAACCAGAAGCGCAAATTTTGGCACTTTACCTCAGTTTATTCGCTCTTGCGCCCTTTCCCAAGGGGATGATTCTGGATTTATTTCCCGATGAGGATGGGGATACAGTGGAGGAATGGTTAAGCGATAGTTTAGTTCACCTGAGTTTAGTTCAGGATAATCGTGATGGTTGGTATGAAATTCATCCCCTGTTGCGTCGCTATTTTCGGGATAAGTTAGAAGCATCACCCCACGCAGAACCAGCAAAACGCCGTTATTGTGGGATTATGGCCAAAAAATCGGCAGAAATGCCACAGAATCCCACTGTAGAAATCGTTGAAGAATTTAAACCTTTCCTTCTCCATCTACAAGCATCTGTCGGGGAATATCCCCAATATATCGCTGATGAGGATTTATTATGGTCCTATACGGGTTTAGCTTGGTATTATAACGGACAAGGATTGTATGCTATTGCTGAACCTTACTATCAAGATTGTTTAACCGCAACTCGAACCCACTTAGGAGACAATCATCCCCATGTGGCAACTTCCCTCAACAATTTAGCACTATTGTACGAATCCCAAGGCAGGTACACAGAAGCGGAACCTCTCCTTCTAGAAGCTTTAGATTTGAGAAAACGACTCTTAGGAGACAATCATCCCGATGTGGCAACTTCCCTCAACAGTTTAGCAGCATTGTACAAATCCCAAGGCAGGTACACAGAAGCGGAACCTCTCTATCTAGAAGCATTAGATTTGTATAAACGACTCTTAGGAGACAATCATCCCCATGTGGCACTTTCCCTCAACAATTTAGCACTATTGTACTATTCTCAAGGCAGGTACACAGAAGCAGAACCTCTCTTTCTAGAAGCATTAGATTTGTATAAACGACTCTTAGGAGACAATCATCCCCATGTGGCACTTTCCCTCAACAATTTAGCAGGATTGTACGATTCCCAAGGCAGGTACACAGAAGCAGAACCTCTCCTTCTAGAAGCATTAGATTTGTATAAACGACTCTTAGGAGACAATCATCCCCATGTGGCAACTTCCCTCAACAATTTAGCAGCATTGTACGATTCTCAAGGCAGGTACACAGAAGCAGAACCTCTCTTTCTAGAAGCATTAGATTTGTATAAACGACTCTTAGGAGACAATCATCCCCATGTGGCACTTTCCCTCAACAATTTAGCAGGATTGTACGATTCCCAAGGCAGGTACACAGAAGCAGAACCTCTCTATCTAGAAGCATTAGATTTGAGAAAACGACTCTTAGGAGACAATCATCCCGATGTGGCAACTTCCCTCAACAATTTAGCAAACTTGTACGAATCCCAAGGCAGGTACACAGAAGCGGAACCTCTCCATCTAGAAGCATTAGATTTGAGAAAACAACTCTTAGGAGACAATCATCCCGATGTGGCACAATCCCTCAACAATTTAGCAGGATTGTACGATTCCCAAGGCAGGTACACAGAAGCGGAACCTCTCTATCTAGAAGCATTAGATTTGACAAAACGACTCTTAGGAGACAATCATCCCGATGTGGCACAATCCCTCAACAATTTAGCACTATTGTACAAATCCCAAGGCAGGTACACAGAAGCGGAACCTCTTTATTCTGAAGCATTACAAATTTGTGAACAATCATTAGGAATAGCGCATCCAACAACAATGACGGTTCGAGGAAATTATGCTATCTGCCTTCGTCGTGGGAGATAGCGTCTTAACTGTGATTTATGGAATTATGGGATAGACTATAATTGATCATTGATAAAGACTTGCCAAATACAACACAATCATAGTATTCACTCAATCATTCAAATCACAGCTTAGACTTATTATAGGAATCTTCCAGACTCTGTGCGATAAGCTTAACCTACAACATAATCGATCTTTGTGTCCTTTGTGCCTTTGTGGTTCCTTCCATTCCCTCGCCAGCAGGACTGTATCTTAGAATACATTTTACCCACCAAATCCAAGAGAGCCTTGAATGAACCAATCATAGTTAAGAGCGTTGGAAAATAGGGTCTGTAGGCGCACGGATTTTCCATTATGAACATAGTATCATGTCAAGTCGCCTTTGTCAAGAGAAAATTTAAGGGA
>NZ_CAIP01000189.1 GCF_000297435.1 Microcystis sp. T1-4
ATAACGGGGGGTTTGATCCCCCCTTGATCCCCCCCTTGATCCCCCCTTGATAACGGGGGGTTTGATCCCCCCTTGATACCCCCCTTGATCCCCCCCTTGATAAGGGGGGTTTGATCCCCCCTTGATCCCCCCTTGATAAGGGGGGCATTTGATAATTTTTAACGCCTACCTACTTAGGAGAAGATGGGGGAGAACCTGTCGGAGTTGGTTGAGGAAATAAAATTTGCTTAATTTTATCTGTCACCCCAATAGATGTTAAAAAAGTCAAGGAAAGAGCTAGTAAACCTGTTGTTGCTGTCACTGCTGTCCAATTAATAACAATGGGTTGAGATATTTTAAATTGTTCTTTTTTGGGAATAGACAAACCTAAATCCTTAAACCATGCTTGCACTGACTGAGGACGTTTATCTATGTCTAGTTCCAATGCCCAAAGAATGGCTTGATTGATATTAGGGCTGATTTCTGAATTGTAGGTTTTCGGCTCAATTAAAGGCTGATGATCAATTTTTCGAGTCATCGCATTCACTGGAATTTTACCCGTTAAAAGCTCGTATAACACGGCTCCTAAACTATAAATGTCGGTAAAAGCTCCGCGTTTAGCATCACGAGAATAACACTCAATAGGCGCAAAACCTGAGGCTAATTCCTGGGTACGAGTTTTGGTTAATTCTTCATCAAAATCTAAGGCTAAACCAAAATCAATTAAGACCGCTTCTGGTTTACCAGTCCGAATCATAATGTTACCCGGTCGAATATCTCGATGCAGAAAACCGCGACTATGTACCACCATTAAAGCCTGTCCAATCTGCTCAATGTAGCGTAAGGCTTCTTTTTCTGGTAAAATTTTTGTTGATCGCCGATCTAAGGTCGTCCCATCAATATATTCCATAACCATGCAGTTAGCTTTACCCTCTGAAAATAACTCTTTAACTCGCACGATATGAGGATGATCACAACCTTTTAATTTACTCGCTTCCTGCCAAAAAAGTTTCTGTAAACGCTTAGACTCCCACAATTTAAAACCCACATCCCTCGGCGTTTTGATCACCACTGAATCACCATTGCGATCGCTGGCTCGATAGGTAATGCCAAATCTTCCTTCACCCAATACTTCCTGAATCCTGTACTGGCCATCTTTAATTTTCTTGCCCAGATCCCAAACCATTAACTCCTAGCTCCTCTGCTCACAAACATTAATTAAACTTATTTTAATAGCGATGTCATTTTCCTAGAAGTATAACCTAATGTGGTGTTAACGACCGGCGACTGGCGACCCAATTAGATAAATTTGACCTAATCTTAGGTTTTATGGCTAGGATTATCTCTTGTCTTTTTTCTCCTTCTGTCTCCTCATCTAAGGGAAGATTTTTGATTTTTACAGGATTTCTATTAATCTTTCAGCAATTCTAAGCGATAACGATACAAAGCCACAGGACGATTCGGCGCTTGGAAAAAATCCGGCGATTGGGGGGAAAGATAAATGGCTGTCACCTGATCGCCTAGAATTTTATTAGGAGATAATAACTGATAGGCGGTGGTGGTTTCCACCTCATTAAGATAAGTATTGGTTTCTCCCCGGAAAATTTGTTGACTAATTTCTGTGGCAATAAATTGATTTTGGCTAGGAGTTTCGCTATTTCTGGCAATTACCGTGGAAATTAGTTGATGAGCGCCGCGTAAAAAGGTAATCTGACGATTGGGATTATTAGGGTCAGTTTTTACCGATAAAACCGATTGATTACCTAAATAGGCGCGACTAATTGCTAAACCATTAAAGGATCGATCGGCCACAATTGATGGTTTACTGATAATGGTAGATAAAAAGGCAGCATTTATCGGTCTGGAAATAGCTTTCTCGATGAATCTCACTGGAAACTCGATCGATTTTTCTAGGTAACGACGATTACTTTCAAAACCGGGTGTGATAATCTGGGGAGAAAGAGGAGCGGTTAAATCGATTAGGGTACTGGTGACAGTCCAATTGCCTACCATCCAATCGGGATAAACTAAATCTCCACTGGCAAAACTAACCACTGGTTTAGTCATCCAGCGAGGATAATTAGTTAAGCGATCGCTTAAATTTCCCGCTATAGACAATTCTAAATGGTTACTACAGCCTAGAATTAATACTAACAAGAACAAAATTATCCTTTGCATGGGTAAAAACCTTTTTTAAGTAATATTCTTTAATTATGAACGATTTTATCAACTCCCAAGCATTTAATCTCGATTCGGCAGTAATTCCCATCCCACCCACTGGTTTTAAATCCGGTTTTATTGGCATTATTGGTCGTCCTAATGTGGGCAAATCCACCCTGATGAATCAATTAGTGGGACAAAAAATCGCCATTACTTCCCCCATCGCTCAAACTACCCGCAACCGTTTGCGCGGCATTGTCACCGACGAGCGCTCCCAGATGATTTTTGTCGATACCCCCGGCATTCACAAGCCCCATCACGAATTGGGCAAAGTTTTAGTTAAAAATGCTGAAAACGCCATAAATTCTGTAGACTTGGTTTTATTTGTTGTCGATAGTAGCAATTTTTTGGGCAGGGGCGATCGCTACATTGCCGATTTACTGACTAAAAACCAAACCCCCACGATTTTAGGGCTAAATAAAGCCGATCAGCAACCGGAAGACCCGGAGCCTATCGACGATAGTTATCGCACCTTAGCGACGGAAAATAACTGGCCTCTGCTCAAGTTTTCGGCACTGGAGGGGACGGGAATCGAAGAATTACAAAATCTGTTAATTGATTCCCTCGAAGTCGGTCCCTATTACTATCCCCCCGATTTAGTCACCGATCAGCCGGAAAGGTTTATTATGGGCGAATTAATCCGCGAACAGATTTTACTGCAAACCCGTCAGGAAATTCCCCATTCTGTGGCGGTGGTGATTGAACGCGTCGAGGAAACTCCCGCTTTAACCAAGGTTTTTGCCGCCATCAATGTGGAACGAGCTTCCCAAAAAGGGATCGTCATCGGTAAAAATGGCAGTATGTTAAAAGCGATCGGCTCTTCCGCTCGATCGGCTATTCAAAAGTTAATCGCTGGGGAGGTATATTTAAAATTATTTGTGAAGGTAGAACCGAAATGGCGACAATCTCGCTCACTTTTAGCAGAATTTGGCTATCGCACCGAGGAGTGAATTGGGTTGTAGGGTGTGGGGTGTGGGGAGAAGCTTTTTTTCAGTGTTGCCAAAGGCACGGCGTAGCCGTCCAGTAAACAGTGAACTGAAAACTCACATCTGAAAACTGAAAACTGATAACTGATAACTGATAACTGATAACTGATAACTGATAACTGATAACTGAAATGACCGATATTACAAACCTAATCAAACAGGTACACCAAGAGGCAAAAAAAGAGGATTTTCCCATCGATACCCTAATTTACCAAGAGGCAAAAAAAGACCCCTTTGAACCAGTTTTGTATGCTGGGAATCTTGCTAGTCAGTTATGCTTTTTTGGCCGGGATTTAGGACGAGATGAAGTGTATGCAGGACAACCTTTGATCGGGGCTGCCGGTAGAATGGTAAGAGAGGGATTTTTTCAAGCTTGGCAGGGGAGAAAATCTCATGATCGTCAAGAGTTATTATCGGTGTGCGATCGAATTTTCCTAACTAATACAGTTCCCTACAAACCGCCGGGTAATAAAGCTTATTCTGGGGAAGTGAAAGATCGTTTTCGTCCATTTATAGAAAAACTGCTCGTTTTTTATTGGCAAGGTGATCATATCATTCCCCTTGGCACGGAAGCTTTTAAATGGTTTGAACCCTACGGTAAACCGAAAGAAGTAGATAAATTCTATCTTGATAAAGAACGCTTTACCAAAAAACTGCTAGTTACCCTTACCGCTACCGATGAAGATGGATTAAAACAGCAAAAGAAAGTGACTTTATTACCTCTCCCCCATCCTTCTCCTCTCAATCAAAGATACTATGCTCTTTTTCCTGATTTATTACAAAAAAGATTAACTGAATTTGCCTTTTAACTAATGAGAATTTACGGCAATCGTCCCATAAAAACCCTAGCAGGACAATTAACCCGTCCGACGACAGCAAGGGTCCGAGAAGCTTTATTTAATATCTGGCAACATAAATTATCCGGCTGTCGTTGGTTGGATCTTTGTGCGGGTAATGGTTCCATGGGTGCGGAAGCTTTATGTCGAGGTGCGAGTCTAGTAATCGGAATTGAACAATCAGGACGCGCTGGCGAAATTATCAAGGAAAATTGGCGCAATTTAGCAACTTCTCCCCAGCAATTTCAAGTAATTCGGGGAGATGTACGGACAAAGTTAGCCACTTTAGCGGGGAAAAGTTTTGATTTAATTTATTTTGACCCTCCCTACGAAAGCGGTTTATATTTACCGGTACTAACTGCCATCTCTCAATCTAATTTATTAGATTCTCTGGGGGAAATTGCCGTGGAACACAATCCCAAATCTTGGCCAGCAATTAATCTAGAAGGTTTAACCATTTGTCGTCAAAAACACTACGGCAATACTACCTTAACTTTTTATCAAAAAACAGATGAATTATGAATTATGAATTATGAATTATGAAGTGGGGAGAAGGGAGAATAAATAAAAATAATCTCCTGCCGACCGCCGAAAATGGTCAACTTTATTTGGCAGTCCAGAAAAAATTATTATTTCTCAACAAAATCACATAATTTGTCACTTTTCTTGACAATTATCCTGAGTAAAGCGAGAAACTTTCTGACAACCGCAGTTAATCGCCCCCCTTTTTAGGCTATTTAAGTAGGTGGGTGG
>NZ_CAIP01000188.1 GCF_000297435.1 Microcystis sp. T1-4
TATATCGTTTGCCCTATCTACCTTCTAGCTCGCTTGTCCCCCTGTCAGCCTGAGAAATTGGCGGGATTGATTGTTACTTTGGAGAGCATCCCCTTGATTTTACTCATCCTTGCCCGATAGGGTCTGTTAGCTTAACAATTGATTGTTTTCACGACGACCCCGGCGACATATACAAGGTTGGGTTGACGACTGTTACCCAACACCCCATCCGATAATTGGGCAAAATCATTATAATTATTTGATAATAGGACATTGGTTGGGTTTCGTGCCTCAGCCCAGCCTAGACTCTGACTCGCAAATCCCCACCGCCAAAAAAGAATAATGTACTGCGATTACCTGGTTCAAATCCTCACCGCACGCGTCTATGATGTCGCCCAAGAAACCTCCTTGGAATTTGCCCCCAATCTCTCCCAACGCTTGCACAATCAGCTTTTACTCAAGCGTGAGGATATGCAGTCAGTTTTCTCTTTTAAACTGCGCGGCGCATACAACAAAATGGCGTATTTGTCAAGGGATTTGTTACAAAAAGGTGTAATTGCTGCCTCGGCGGGAAATCATGCTCAGGGAGTCGCTTTGGGAGCGCGGCAATTGGGAACCCAAGCGATTATCGTTATGCCTGTCACCACTCCCCAAGTCAAAATCGACGCAGTAAAAGCCCGGGGGGGGATTGTCGTCCTGCACGGTGACACCTACGATGATGCCTATGCTTACGCGCGGCAGTTAGAAGCGGAAAAAGGCTTAACTTTTATCCATCCCTTCGATGACCCGGAGGTAATCGCCGGCCAGGGTACGATCGGTATGGAAATTTTACGACAATATCAGCAACCGATCGAGGCGATTTTTGTCGCTATTGGTGGCGGTGGACTTATATCAGGTATTGCAGCCTATGTCAAGCGTTTACGCCCAGAAATTAAAATTATCGGGGTGGAACCTGTGGATTCAGACGCGATGAATCAATCCCTAAAAGCCGGTTATCGGGTGCGTTTGTCCCAAGTGGGATTATTTGCCGACGGGGTGGCGGTGCGCGAGGTGGGAGAGGAGACTTTTCGTCTCTGTCAGCAGTATGTGGACGAGATTATCCTCGTGGATACGGATGATATTTGTGCGGCGATTAAGGATGTTTTTCAAGATACACGCTCGATTTTAGAACCTGCGGGGGCGTTAGCGGTAGCAGGAGCGAAAGCTTATGTAGAAAGAGAAGGAATTGAGGATAAAACCCTCGTTGCTGTGGCTTGTGGAGCGAATATGAACTTTGATCGTCTGCGGTTTGTGGCGGAAAGGGCGGAATTAGGGGAACGGCGCGAGGCGTTGTATGCTGTGACTATTCCCGAACAACCGGGCAGTTTACGCCGTTTTTGCGAATGTGTCGGCAAACGCAATTTAACCGAATTTAGTTATCGTATTGCCGATGAAAAAGAAGCGCATATTTTTGTCGGCGCCCAGATCGAAAATCGCAGCGATGCCAAGAAATTAGCCGAGAGTTTTGAAGCTTGTGGCTTTAAAACCCTCGATATTAGTGATGATGAATTGACTAAACTGCATCTGCGCCACATGGTGGGAGGGCGATCGCATTTAGCCGATCATGAATTATTTTATCGCTTCGAGTTTCCCGAACGACCGGGGGCTTTAATGAAATTTGTCGCCTCCATGAGTCCCCACTGGAATATCAGCGTTTTCCATTATCGCAATAACGGGGCCGATTATGGGCGCATCGTCGTGGGCATACAGGTCCCCCCCGATGAAATGAATCAATGGCAAGCTTTTCTCGATACTCTCGGCTATCGCTATTGGGATGAAAGTCAAAACCGGGCCTATCAGTTATTTTTAGGTTAGGGTTGGCTGAATAAATCTAAAAACCTTGTTGGATAAGGCTTTTAGACTTTTTTTCCCTCAAAAAGTGCTGACCATTGGAGTGATCGGGGGTAAAATTCAGGCACTTTTTCCCTGAAAATTAGGTAACTGACTACCCCAAAATCGGTAAAACCCTACACCCTACACCCCACACCCCACACCCCACACCCTGCCCCCACCAACAAACTTTTTGCCGCAAACCCTAGGTTAAATCGCCATTTTCAGGAAGTTATCAGCAGATGAATCAAGATTTTCCCCATATTTCCGTTTTGAGTCAAGAATTAATCGCCGGCTTAAATATTCAACCCGGGGGGCATTATCTCGATCTTACCCTAGGCGGTGGTGGACACAGCCGGCTGCTTTTAGAAGCTCATCCCGAAACCACAGTAACCGCCATCGATCGCGATCAAAGCGCCCTAGAAGCCGCTAAAATTAGTCTTGCCCCCTATCTAGATAGCCGTTTAACCCTCTGGTGGGGGAACTTCGCCGATTATAAGGGACAAAATAGCAGTTTTGATGGCATTATCGCTGATTTAGGAGTCAGTTCTCCCCAATTCGATCAGAGCGAGCGCGGCTTTAGTTTTCGCCACACGGCAGCCTTAGATATGCGAATGGATCGCTGTCAATCCCTGACGGCAGCCGATATTATTAACCATTGGCAGGAAAAAGAATTAGCGGATCTTTTTTATCAATACGGAGAAGAACGTTTATCTCGTCCTATTGCTCGCTCGATCGTCCAAAAACGTCCCTTTACTACCACCACAGAATTAGCGGCTGTCATCGCCAGTTCTGTCCCCGCTAGTTACCGTTATGGACGTATTCATCCGGCGACGCGGGTTTTTCAATCCCTACGCATCGCTGTTAATCAAGAATTAGATTCTCTGCAAAAATTGTTAAATCAAGCCCCCCACTGGCTAAAATCCGGGGGAATTATCGCTATGATCAGTTTTCATAGTCTAGAAGATCGTCTGATCAAGTATGGCTTTCGCGAAGATAATTCCTTGAAAATTATCACGAAAAAGCCGATTATCCCCAGCCGAGAAGAACAGGCTAAAAATCCTCGTTCTCGTTCGGCTAAACTAAGAATAGCCCAAAAGATCGAATCAGAGGTTATCTGATAGCAGTTATCTTAATTGTGAGGTACAAAGTCTCTGGTTTTAGGGAGTCGTTATCTTGAGGAGAAAGGCTGTGGTAAAGTAAAAACCAAGAAAGAAAACCAGTATTTATTCTTGAAAATCACTGACTAAAATAACGCAGTCCTTTTACCAATCTTTCTACTGCCGCTAAAGCTGTTTCTGGAGATAAAGCACCGTAGGCAAGACGCAAATAACAGCCCTCTGTTATCCCAAAAGTTGAACCGGGTAACACCGCCACCCGCTGCTGCTCAATTAAACTTTTAACTAACTGAAAATCATTCTTGTCTGTGGTAATTTTCAGGAAGAAATAAAAAGCCCCTTCCGCAGTGGCAACATCACAGATATTGCCGATTGATTCGAGAGCATTCAGGCAAATTTCTCTAACTTGACTGATGGTTTTTAACTGTTCTAAAGGATAGTTTTTACCCACCTGTAACGCTCCTAGGGCTGCATATTGCGAAACCACCGGCGGACAGATTAAAATAGTATCCTGAATCTTATTAATCGCCTCAGATAAATGTTCCGGTACTACCATATAACCAATGCGCCAACTGGCAAAACCGTAGGCTTTTGAGAGACTAAATAGGGAAATAGTCCAGGATTCACTGCCAACAATTGCCGCCGGGGAAAAGTGGCGGGCATGGTTATAGGTAAAATACTCATAGGCCTCATCATGAATGTGATAGATGCCCTTTTTTTGACAGATGCGATTGACTTCCCTTAGGGTATTTTCTGGATAAACTACTCCCGTGGGATTATTAGGAGAAATCGTCACCACTGCCTTAGTTTTTTCCGTGATTGCCTCTTCAATGGCGGCTGGACGCAATTGATAATTTTTGTCTGTGGCAACCAAAATTACTTGACAATCAGCCATTTTTATGGCCATTTCATGATTGAAATAAAAGGGAGTGTTGAGAATAATTTCATCCCCCGGGGAAGTAATGGCTAAAATGGCATTCATAAAGGCCATATTACTGCCCGCCGTCACAAAGATTGCCTGTTTATCGCTGATTTCTACCCGATTATCTTCGGCTAGTTTTTGCCGAATTACTGTTAATAAGGGGGGAATTCCCGCCACAGATTGATATTGATGATTTTTGGGATTGGCTAAGAATAAAGATAGAGATTCGATCGCTTCCCGGGGTGGATAATAGGAAACAATCCCTTGACCGAGGGAAATAGTGCCGGGGTTCGCTTTAATTAATTGGCCGACCACGGGAATGATCGGTGTCTGTACCCCGTCCATGCGGGAGAGAAGGTTTTTCATTAAACTAATCAATGGAGCCGAGCAGAGTCGAACTGCTGTCCAAATTAGGTATTGACTGTCCGTTCATTCACAGGTTTAGTTTCGATTACCCTCGAAACGGGGACTGTCACTTATCCCGGACAGTGGGATGCTCTAGTTAAAGCTTAGACGGTTAACTAACTAGAGAAAGTTAAACGTGGCATCCGTTGGGGGTTTATCCATAGTCCTTAACGGAGTCAAACTATGAATGCTCGAGTCGATTAGAGACTATTAGGCAGCTACAGGAGCGGCTTTACGAGCGAAAGGAACGATGTTGTTCGCATTTACTTTTTGTTTGAGCCTTTGATTTACGAGAGGAGACTCACTCTCGACCTGTATCACGGGGGAGCTTTCGCTAACCTGTCGAAACCGTTACGGCCCCTTGTGCTTACATTCTCATTATAGCATATTTTTTGATTAAGCTAATTTCCGATTTTCCCAAGGGTTAGAGCCGGGCTAGATCGGTAAAAAAGGGTTTTTATCGCTGATTTTTCTGCAATAGCATCGGTATCAAAGAGATAAGCCATCAGGTTCTCTCGTCCCAGATATTATCCAGTTCTTCGGCTAATTCTTCTGAATCTTCCCAATTTTCGGTTAAATTCCCTAACCCTCCCCTAATTATTGATTGCCTCGGTTTGAATTGCCACCTATCAACAATCTATCTCCATACCACAATTTAGGCATTTTGTCAAAAAAAATTTGACTTTGCAACAAAACTACACAAAAATTAGATCAACGTTGTTCGGGAAAAAAGGGATAATTGGCGAAAGTGTTTGGTTTTGCCCAAGGGAAAAGTCTAGATTTAGCAAGGGTTTTAAGACAACCCAGATCATTAAAACCCTAAAAATTACAATAAAAGGCATCATAGCATAATGCAAAATTATACCAGAATCGCTGGAAGTATTGCAACCTCGTAAATAAATAAAAATTATTCTCAATAAATTCTTAAGTAAAAATAAATATTACCGATTGTAAATTTAAATATTTTTAAGTATTGAAGTTATTTATATATAAAATACTTATCATTTTTCCTGATTGCCTCTGACTTTTCCCTCCCCACAGTAACCACAGGAAAGACTATTACAGCATAATTATTCGATTCAAGAGCCAAAAGTAAAACCAGAAATATAGAGAGCTTAGTAACAAGCTCTCTATAAAGTTTAGGTCTTCTACCACTTATCTTCCAGACTAGGATCTGTTAGCAGTATTCAAGCTACCCACTTGAATATTCAGATTAATTTTTTGTCCTTCTCGGCTAATTTCTACGGGTAAATTATCGCCGATTTGAGTATTAGCCACAATTTCCTGAACCGCATCGGGATCGGTGACATTCTTACCACCTACAGACTTTAACACATCACCCGATCGCAATCCCGCTGCTGCGGCAGGAGAATCTCTCATCACCCGCACTAACAAGACACCAGAATCATCGGGGACATTCCAATTATCAGCCATGGGACTATCGGCTAATTGTTCTTTTACCTCTGGGGTTAACTGCACCATTTGAACACCGAGATAGGGATGTTCCACCTTACCCGTGGCGATTAATTGTTCAGCGATTCTTTGGGCAGTTTTAATCGGAATAGCAAAACCTAAACCCTGGGCATTTTGAATGATAGCAGTGTTAACTCCGATAACTTCTCCCCGAGCATTTAACAAAGGTCCGCCGGAATTTCCGGGGTTAATTGCCGCATCGGTTTGCAGGAAATCCACCCGTTTATCACTAGCACCAATTTGGGAGCCATTGCGTTCCTTGGCGCTAATAATTCCCGTGGTGACAGTGTTATCTAATCCCAAAGGATTACCGATAGCGATCGCCCATTCTCCCACCTGTAAACTATCAGAATTACCTAATTTAACCGTGGGTAAATTGCTCGTTTCTACCTGTACCACTGCCACATCAGTTAAAGGATCACTACCTAAAACTTTACCATCGATAGTGCGACCATCTTTGAGGGTGACAGTCACCTTATCTGCTCCCTCGACAACGTGAGCATTGGTGATAATTTTACCGTCATTACTGATAATAAACCCGGAACCTGTACCCCTTTGAACTTGTCTTTCTCCTCGCTCGGGTATTTGGGAACCGAAGAAGCGACGGAAAACAGGATCGTTAGCAAATTCAGAAAAATCACCGCCTCCATTGACTTCCCTAGAAGCATTAATTCTTACCACCGCCGGCCCCACTTCTTGCACCACAGAAGCGACAAAATTGGTGGGAATAACTAGGGTTGAGGGAGCGGCTGCGGCTGGTGTGGAGGGGCGAGGATTATTGGCAGCCGGGGCAATATTTTGGGCTAATTCTAGAGGATTTTGACTGTAGGCGTAGGTGGCACCGATGCCTAACCCAGCACCCAAAACCAGTAAGGAGGAATAGGCAAAAAGTTTTTTCATTGCAGAAGATTTGGAGCGTTTGGGATTGCCTTCGTTGCGCGGGGAAATATTATCGTTAAAAATATTGCGAGTCATAGTTTTTATTGTTTAACCATTCTGAGAAGGGAATAAAAGTCAGTCCTAATAATCGTGGGTGTGAGAGGAGTGTTTTGGAAAACGGCTTGGGACTGACTATCTCTAATTTAGGTGGGGGATATGAACTTACTGTGACGCAGACATGAACTTTTGATTACAAGCTCATTGTTTTATAGTTTTTGACAGCTATAAGCATTAATACGCATGGCACAAGTGAGATGCTCCTCAGCAGAATAGACTCACTACTATGGCACAATTTAGTTTTTGGGTTGCATTAATTAACCTAATCTAGGGAAGATAACAATATAAAAAACGGAATTATGAGGATAGTTTTATGTTTTGTTAGCCTTTGGAATGCAGGAGAAAACCCAATAACCAACCGCTTGCTAAACCACTTAAATTTGTAACCGCAAGAATCAGAAAAATATTGAAAGGGCTAAAGTTTTTCTTGTCTAACTCGTATGTAGTAACACACTGGGTCAATACTACTGCGATGCTCCATATTCCAATTAATATTCCCGCAATAAAATTTCCTGACGTAACACTTAAAGTAATACCGCCTATCAATCCAGGGACAAAACAGAGCAAGAAAAAATTATACCAACCTGAATTAGACCAAACTGTATTTTTCCAGGGATCAAAAATCATCAAGAACCAAGCCACACCCACAGCCCCACCCGAAGCCACAGCCCCACCCGAAGCTATAGGCAAAGCCCCACCCGAAGCCGCAGCCCAAGCCCAAGCCACAGGCAAAGCCCAAACCACAGCCCAAACCACAGGCAAAGCCCAAACCATAGGCCTAGCCACACCCACAGCCCAAACCATAGGCCTAGCCACACCCACAGCCCAAACCATAGCCCAAGCCAGACCCACAGCCCAAGCCACAGCAGTCACACCCAGCCAAGGTATTCGACTCGAGCCTGAACCGTAACCATGTAAACCATGAATAAGAAACACAACCATTAACCAACCCCAGGGAAGAGCTTTTAGTTTTTTCTGAAGAGAATTTTCAGAAGGTTTTGGGTTAACAGGGGCTTTTGTTTCAGCCACTTTTGGCTCTTTCCTTGGCTGTGGGGGATTAACTTTTTCTTGACGATATTTCTCTTCTACAGCAGGTGGGATATTAACTATTTCTCGACGATATTTTTCTTCTACAGGAGGGGGTGGTAATTCCAATTGTTGTAACCAATCGGACATAGACTGAGGGCGGTTTTCTTTTTCCAAAGCCATGCCCAGAGTAATGGCTTTGTTAAGATGATCACTTAAATTAGGATTAATTTTTTTCGGTGATGTTAAAGGACGATTATCTAAACGGCGTTCCATTGAAGGAGTCGGTTTTTGACCAGTTACCGCATAATAAAAACTGGCGGCTAGGGCATAAATATCCACGCTCGGCTGACGATTGGCCTTGCTACCTTTATAAACTTGTTCATAGGGGGCAAAACTGGGATTTGCGGCATAATCCGTCGAACTACTACCAGCCGGAATAATCTCTTTAGCAATGCCAAAATCAATCAGGATAGCATTCCCATTGGGTTGAATCATAATATTACCAGGGTGAGCATCTCGGTGTACCATTCCTGCTTGATGAACTGCCTCTAATGCGCTGCCAATTTGCCGAATATATTTCAAACATTCCGCTTCCGATAATTTTCCTTGAGTTTTCACCTTTTCGATCAAAGTTTGACCCTGAATAAAATCCATCACCAAACAGGGAACTTGACCTTCCATAAAAAAATCGGAAATACGGACGATATGGGGATGGGGAGTCTGGGAAAATTTGGCTAACTTGCGTCCTTCTTCCTCAAATTGTTTAACATAATCCTTGTATTCCGTATCTCTTTTTTGCAAAATATCAGGAGTTTTGATCACCACTTCCATGATGAGTTGGCGATGACGTGCTTTATAGGTCAGGCCAAAACCTCCCCGTCCCAAGACCTCAAGGATCTCGTACTTGCCATTGTGGAGGAGTTGTCCCGCTTGCCAAACCATAGAATTTTGCAATAGTTGTTTTTATCATACCAAAAAATCTGCTTTTGTCTCAAAATTGGCTTATGTTTTGGTATTTGAGTTTGTAGGGGCGAAGCATTCGGATAAAAAATTTACGGTTTCAGCGATAGGTTATTGCCCGAATGCTTCTCCCTTACGGGAGTTTGGTGGTGCTTAAGTTTACACCAATGGCACGTCTTGCATCCCATTGTGGTTAGTGAGTTTATCGAACTGCAATCGCCCTTGATCCCCCCTTGATCCCCCCTTGATCCCCCCTTGATCCCCCCTTGATCCCCCCTTGATCCCCCCCTTGATCCCCCCCTTGATAAGGGGGGTTTGATCCCCCCCTTGATCCCCCCTTGATAAGGGGGGTTTGATCCCCCCTTGATACCCCCCT
>NZ_CAIP01000187.1 GCF_000297435.1 Microcystis sp. T1-4
ATAATTCATAATTCATAATTCATAATTGCCAAGAAGATTATTTTCTAGAGAATAAAACGTAAAAACAGGGAATAATAAACAGAGTTAACAGAGTTGCCAAAGACAAACCCGAAAAAACGACAATTCCTAAAGGTTGCAGGAATTCTCCCCCCTCTCCCAATCCTAAAGCAAGGGGAAATAAACCTAAAACCGTGGTCACGGTAGTCATTAAAATCGGTCGTAAACGTTGGGGAGCGGCCTTTAAAATAGCTTGTAGTCGAGTAAAAGCGAATTCTTGCCGCAATTGATTCGCCAATTCCACCATAATAATCGCATTATTAACCACAATCCCCACCAACAACACCACCCCGACGATGACAATGGCATTAATCGGGGTTTTAGTCCAATATAGCCCAAAAATCCCCCCCGCTAGGGCTAAAGGAACGGTTAACATAATCACCAAAGGGTCTATAAGCGAGTTATACTGCACGGCCATGACCACAAAGACTAAAAATACCGATAAACCCGCTAATAACCCCAAAGAACCCTGAATTTCTTGATTAGATATGGCAGCAGCACTGGGTAAAATGCTGACACCATCGGGTAAGGGAGTAGCGTTTAAAACCGATTGTACCCCCGCGAGTGCGTCACTTAATTTCGCTCCCTCGACTAAACTGCCGATAATAATAAAAACTTGACGCTGATTAATTCTCTGGATGACTCCGGGGGTTTTTCCCCCTTCAATCCTAGCGATATCTGCTAATTTTAAGTCTTCTTGCCTATTGACAAAAATAGGTATTTGTGATATGTCACTAATTTTTTGCCGCGAGTTGGGGTCTAATTGCACTCGGATATCGATTAATCTTTCTCCCCGTTGCAGCTGGGTGGGGATCGATCCTTGAATAGCGGTCCGTAGCGTTTGTCCCACTTCCAGGGTACTCAATCCCAAACTATTTAAGCGGGTCCAATCGGGTTTAATCTGAATTTCTGGTTGTCTGGGGTCAGCATCGGCACGAAAACGCGCACTAGGGACTTTTTCATCGAGAATACCGAGGATTTCTTCACCAGCTTGCTCTAAAGTTTTCCCATCGGGTCCCTGTAACATCACATCCACATCGGCACCGACGGAGGGAGAGTTATTAAGAATAATACCGCGCACTTGACCGGGAGTGAGACGCAAACGCACGTTAACGAGGTTTAATTGCTCTAGTGCTTTGCTCATGCGTTCGATATATGCTTCTGTATTAGTGCCTTTTTTGAGATTAATCGTACTAGAAGCGCGCAAAATATTTTCATTGGTAGTTGTGCCAAAAAGAGAACCGCCACTGGTAGTAAAAACATACTCAGTTTCTGGTTGTGATAATAAAATCTTTTCTACTTCCCCCATCACCTGACGGTTAGTGTTTAAATTGGTACCAGGAGGAAATTGAGCAAAAAGGTTCACCTGTCCGGTTTGAATACGACTAAAGACTTCCTGGGGGATATATTGCCAGAGATAGAAACTACTTCCCCCTAAAATTAAAAAGGCCAGCAGGATAACAGGTATTCTGTAGTGGATGATTTTAGCTAAAAAACGACCGTAGAGAATGGTTAAACCTTCTAGACGTTGACTAAAGACTCTTAAGAGCCAAAACCGATGGATACCACTAGAAACCCGCATATTTAACAAACGACTGGCCAACATGGGAACAACGGTTAACGCACACAGCAGAGAAGCAGCCACAGCAAAACTGATAGTGAGGATAATCTCGTTAAACAGCAGGGAAATAAAACCACCCAATAATAAAAATGGCAGGATAGAGACGAGATTAGTCGCAGTGGAGGCCACTAAAGCAGATTCTACCTCTTGGCTGCTATTACGGGCAATTTCTAAAAAATCTCGCTTATTTTGGTTTTGATTAACTTTGAGGGCAATATTTTCCAGCATGACAATGGAATTATCTACCACGATACCCACCCCTAGGGCCAATCCTCCCAAACTAAACACATTTATCGATAACCCGAATAACTTCATACAGATGATTGCGACGAGGGTAGAAAGAGGAATCGCTAGGGTAATGATAAAAGTCTGTCGCAGGGAACCGAGAAAGACGAATACAGTCAATCCTGCTAGAATTGTCCCCGCTAGTCCCGAAGAAACCACGTTATTGACTGCGTTTTGGATAAATACAGACTCATCGGTAGTGGGGACGACTTGCATTCCCCCGGTCATTAACCCAGATTTTTTTAATTCGGCAATGCGTTTTTTTACCCCTTCTACCACAGCAATCGTATTCGCATTCGGTTGTTTTTGGACGCTAACCCTGACGGCATTTTTTCCATTTAGGGTGACAAAAATTCTTTGTTCTTCTGTCCCATCGATAACTCTGGCCACATCCCGCAGGTAGATTTTTTCTTCGGGATTATTACTATCGGTCAGTGCTAAATCT
The DNA here is from genome assembly GCF_000297435.1 of Microcystis sp. T1-4. Classification (GTDB taxonomy): domain Bacteria; phylum Cyanobacteriota; class Cyanobacteriia; order Cyanobacteriales; family Microcystaceae; genus Microcystis. The sequence goes on from NZ_CAIP01000187.1 coordinate 2,409, forward strand.
TGAATGTCCGCTACGTTTTTAAATTTCCCCACCGCTCGGGTTAAAGGTTCCCCTGTTTCTCCCTCTAGTCGGCCCCCAGAGATGTCCTGATTGCGTCTTTTTAGGGTGTCTAAAACCTGATTTAATCCCACTCCTAAAAATTGTAATCGCTGCAGGTCAATATTAACTTGAATTTCTTCTCTAACTCCCCCAATCACATCCACCACTGCCACTCCTCCCACAAACCCTAATTCTCTCCCTAATTCTTCATCGGCAAATAATCTTAAATCTTTTAGGGGTAGGGTATCGGAAACGAGAGCGAATTCATAGACGGGTAAACGAGAGGGTTCAAATTTATTTAAGCGCGGTTCCTCAATAATATCGGGTAAATTTTGTCGGACACGATTAAAACTTTCGGTAGCTTCGTTTAAAGCAACGTTTAAGTCTCCCCCGGGTTGAAAAAATAAATCTACTCGCATCCTTCCCTCGCGAGTTTCTGAATAAACTTGCACTACTCCCTCGGTGGCACTCATTCCCTCTTCTAGGGGTTTAGTTACTTCTTCGAGAATAACTTCTGGGGACACTCCGGGGACATTCATCCTTAAACTAATGCGGGGATAAGTGATAGAAGGAAGCAAATCTACTTGTAAACGATTTAGAAAAAAAAGACCGATGATGATAACTGCTATAGTTAACGTCAATACTCCTATGTGACGACGAATTGATAGACCGCTTAGGGAGATGTTTTCTAACATGATTACCTATGGGGGAGAGTGAGGAGACAGGAGACAGAAGTCAGGAGTCAGGAGTTAGGAGTTAGGAGTCAGGAGATTATTTTTATCTATTCTTCCCACTTCATAATTCATAATTCATAATTCATAATTCATAATTACCACTGATAACTGATTAATTGTGCATAACTCGACCGAAACTCCATAATTTTTGATAATAATGACGACTGATGCTATCCTGATCATCGGTGAGGAAATTGATAGCGATACCATTATTACCTGTTTCTTTACCTGAACTGTGGATATATTGATTATTGCCTAGATATAAAGCCACATGATTAACTCTTTTATCACCAAAGAAAATTAAATCTCCTGGGAGTAATTCCTCTCGGTTTATTTTTTGACAAAAAGCCTCCTGTTGATAGGAATCCCTCGGCAACCAAATGTCAAAGCTGGCAAAAGCGGCCTGGATTAATCCCGAACAATCATAATTAGGTGCAAGGGTTCCACCCCAGAGATAATGATTGGTACGGTTCCTTGCTTCCTGAGTAAAAGTGATAATCTCAGGAATATATTTTTCTATGTCCAAACGACTTAAAGGAATTTTTTGATAAGCTGTGGTGGCTGCCGCAATTGCATCTAAATCTTCTAGGGATAACCAAGCTAAATAATTATCTTCTCTTAGCTGAATTTGTAGCCCTTTTTCGGTAATTTCTAGGGAAATAAATTTTAATTGTCTTCCCCGTTGTGCTTGGGTAGCTAACTCTTGACAACTGGGAGAATTGTAGAGATTTAAGTCTCTTATACAGAGATATTCCTGAGTGGATGATGGGGGAAGGGAGATGATTTGCATAAAAAATAGATCAGAATTTATTGACAAAAAAAACTGCCAGACTAGCCAAAAGCTAAGGAATAAAAACAAGGAGAATAACCTTAGTTCTGTTATCTTCAAGTTTCCACCTCTCTTAATTCTTGGTTACAGATATAATCTATAACTGAACCGAATCCCTGAAAAATTATTTAACCTCTGGCATAATTAACTTTTCAGGGTTCAAAAACGGCAAAAATAAGGATTAAATGGCATAAAATCGGTAAATAGAGCATTTAATTGACTATTAAGTAGGTAGGTGTTAAAAATTGTCAGATACCCCCCTTATCAAGGGGGGATTAAGGGGGGATCGAAGGCAAAATATATCTTCTATCTTAACTCTCCTGACTACTGACTACTGACTACTGACGACCGACTCCTAACCAACCAAGACAAATTTTGATTTTTACCACAGGTCTATGATAGCCGGTTCCTTAACAATATGTTACAATAACCGGCGAGAGGGGGGTGGCCAATATCTGGAACTTTTGGGCTAGAGATAGATTCTAGGGATCAGCAGTCACCTCCTAGAGTAAGCTTTTAATCAGATGTTGAGGTTAGTCCATGGCCAATGTTTCCGGGCGGTTTGAAAAGCAAGAATACAGCCAAAACTCACAAAATACCGTCACGGTGGTCAGTTCAGTCATGTCCGGGTTAAAAAAAGCATCTCCCCTGCAAAAGGGCTTATTTTGGGGAATAACCCTCAGTTTTACCGCCCTAGTTTCCGCTACTCTCGGGGCTGCCGTCGCTTTAATTAGTCCCTTACCCGCACCAATTGGGGCCATCTTCCAAAAAACGACTTTTCCCACCCAAACAGACATCCTTGAGGCTCAAGCTTGGAATAGCTTAATCAATCAGCAGCTTTCTCGTCCTGTTAATATTTTAGTTATGGGCATCGATCGAGTTTTAGATGCCAAAAACAGCGACGATGTATTTAAAGGTCGCAGCGACACCATGCTCCTAGTGCGCTTCGATCCTAGCGATAAAACCGTGAGAATGCTGTCTATCCCTCGCGATAGCCGTGTCAGAATCCCCGGCCACGGTTTCACTAAAATCAACGATGCCAATGTTCACGGTGGACCAACTCTAGCGGCGGAAGTGGTCAGTAATACTTTAGGGGATGTCACCGTTGATCGCTATGTGCGGGTGACTACCGATGCCTTTAAGGAATTAGTCGATTTAGTTGGGGGTGTAGAGGTTTATGTCCCCGAACGAATGTATCATAAAGATGTCACCCAAAAATTAGAAATTGATTTACAAGAGGGTTGGCAAAATCTCAACGGCGACCAGGCCGAACAATTTGCCCGTTTTCGTAACCCCCAATACGGCGATGTCGGTCGCGTACAAAGACAACAAATTTTATTAAAAGCACTACAGCAAAAGATTTTTAGTCCGACAATTCTCCCCAGTCTCCCGAAAGCAGTACAGGTTTTACAACAATATATCGATACGAATTTAACCGTCGAGGAAATGCTGGCTATCGCTAATTTTGGCCGGGAAATTAAACAGGATGACTTGAGAATGATCCTACTCCCCGGCCGGTTTAATAGCCTTGAGGAATACGATGGTCGCAGTTATTGGATTTTGAACCGTCGCGAAATCAGAACCATTGTGGCTAACAATTTTACCGATAACTATTCCGGGGGAGAAACCTCCGTTTATAGTCTGCGGATTGCCATTCAAAATGCCACCCATACCAAAGGTTTAGCCCGTCGCACTCGTAATTATCTGGCCAAACGGGGCTATACAAATGTTTATATTAGCGATGACTCCTCCCAAAAGCTAGAAACCACGGCAATTATTGCCCAAAAAGGTGATGTTCAGTCCGCTAACGTCTTGAAAAATCAATTGGGAATCGGTAAAGTAGAATCATCCTCCACTGGTGCTTTAGACTCAGACCTAACCATTCGGGTGGGTGATGATGTGGCCCAGTTTCTCGACGCTCAACAGTAACAATGTTGAAAAATTTTTTCAGTCTGGTTTTAATTATTTTGCTGGCGATTCTTGGGCTACTTTTCGCAGCCCGTCCAGTGGCTTTGGCCCAAGATAAAACGATTAACTATAGTTTTGCCCAGCTGCAAGATCGGGATTTTTCCCATCAGGATTTGCGCGGAGGAGTTTTCGCCGCCGCCGCAATGCGGGGAGTTAACCTAGAAGGGGCCGATTTATCCTATAGCATTCTCACCGAGGCTGTCCTCTTAAAAGCTAACTTAAAAGGGGCCGATTTAACCGCCTCTTTGGTAGATAGAGTTACCCTCGATTTTGCCGATTTAACCAATACTATTTTTACCGATGCGATCGCTAGTCGCAGCCGTTTTTATGACACAATTATTACCGGGGCCGATTTCACTAACGCGGTAATTGATGCCTATCAGGTCAAGTTAATGTGTGAACGGGCCGATGGGATTAATCCGGTCACGGGAGTGGCCACGAGGGATAGTTTAGGCTGTAATTAGCAATTCTGGGCAGATTCTGGCTGACTGCTCAAAAATAGCCTACCCCCTACACTCCAGCTATCTCGATCGAGACAGCCGGGGTGTAGAATGAAAATACTGAGCGAGGCTAAAGAAAGGAGAGAGACTCTTGATAATCGTCATCGATAACTATGATAGTTTTACCTACAATTTAGTCCAGTATTTAGGAGAATTAGCGACTGAGTTTCCGATCGCCGTGCCGATCGAGGTCTATCGTAATGATAAAATCGATCTGGCCATGATCGAACAAATGCGGCCGGATGGGATTGTGATTTCCCCCGGTCCCGGTCGTCCGGTCGATGCGGGCATATCTCTGGAATTAATCGCCAAATTTGGCCACTATCTGCCAATTTTGGGGGTCTGTCTCGGTCATCAAAGTATCGGTCAGGTATTCGGAGGGGATGTGGTCCGGGCCACGGTCTTGATGCACGGCAAAACTTCGCCAATCTATCACAACAATGAAGGGGTATTTCAAGGCTTAGAAAATCCTTTTACTGCCACCCGTTACCATAGTTTAGTGATCGAGCGCTCCACCATGCCGGATAATTTAGAGATCACGGCCTGGGTGGAAGATGGCACGGTCATGGGGGTCCGTCATCGGGATTACCCCCACATTCAAGGAGTACAATTTCATCCCGAAAGTATTTTAACCACTGCTGGCAAGGAACTTTTAAGAAACTTTCTGCGATCCCTCTAGTGTTTACTAATCGCCAACCCCTGAAATTAACCTTAACTTGATTAATTCTGCATCTATATTTATGAAAAGGCGAGATTTTATCTTATCGGCGGGGACAAGTTTCTTAACCGTGGCAGTAAGCTCAGTTTTAGCGGAAACTAAACCGAAACCCCCTAACCCCACTTCCCCCCAAAAACCCGATAATTCCCTCTTAGTTCAATGGTTGGGTCATAGTTGCTTTTTATTCACCGGAGGAGGTCAAAGAGTCCTCGTTAATCCCTTCCGGGCGATCGGTTGTACGGCGGGTTTTCCTTTGCCAAAAGTAGAAGCAGATATCGTTTTAATTAGTAGTCAACTCTGGGATGAAGGGGCGGCCGAGGGTTTACCAGGTAATCCGAAAATTTTGTTTGAGCCGGGGGCCTACGATCTGGGTAAATTAAAATTCCAGGGCATTAGTATCGCCCATGATCGCGTAGGTGGCAAACGTTTCGGCATGAATGTGGCCTGGCGTTGGACCCAGGCGGGGATTAGTATTGTCCATTTAGGGGGGGCAGCGGCCCCAATCGAATTAGAACAAAGAATTCTGCTAGGTTCGCCGGATTTAGCTTTTATTCCCGTGGGAGGGGGTCCAAAAAATTATAATCCCCAAGAAGCAAAACAGGCGATCGAAGTTTTACAGCCGCGAATTGCTGTCCCGACGCAATATTTTACCAGTGCCGCCGATAAAAAGGCCTGTGAATTGGTGTCTGTAGATGAATTTCTCAAGTTGGTCAAGGATAAAAATATCCGTTTAATCGAGGACAATAAATTACGGATTCGTGCCGCCGATTTACCCAAAAAAGGGACTCTCATTCGCGTGTTTGACTACCGCAATCTGTTACAGAAATCCTAACTTTTAGGAGCCAATAACCTAGTACTGCTGTAGATCATCTCCTAGTTCTCTAAAAATTGCTTTAACAATCTTATTAAAAATGTTTTTGCTGAAAGAATCTCGCTCTTTTTTTAGACAGGGATGGACAATTGCGGTTTTACTAATTGCCCTGCTTGTTTCCCTGCCAATTTTATCGGTGGCCAGTAGTTTATTAACTAATTCCAGTCAAGTTTGGCAACATCTGATCGAAACTGTTCTCTGGGATTATCTAGTTAATTCTTTTTGGTTAATGTGCGGGGTGGGCAGCGGCGTTTTAATCATCGGTGTCGGGACCGCTTGGTTAACAACGATGTGTCAATTTCCCGGTCGTCAACAATTTCAATGGTTATTACTACTACCCCTTGCCGCTCCCGCCTATCTCTTGGCCTATACTTATACCAATATGATGGACTATTTTGGTCCGGTGCAGACCTTCTTAAGAAGCGTTTTCGGTTGGAATAGTGTCGAAGATTATTGGTTTCCTAATATCCGTTCTCTTTGGGGGGGGATTCTGATGTTAATACTGGTGCTTTATCCCTACGTTTATCTGTTAGCAAGGGTCGGTTTTTTAGAACAATCTGTCTGCACGGTGGAGGCAAGTCGCTCCTTGGGATGTAATCCTTGGCGCGGTTTTTTTACCGTTGCTTTACCCCTAGCAAGACCAGCAATTATGGCGGGATTGGCCCTAGCTTTAATGGAAACTCTGAACGATTTTGGTACGGTGCAGTATTTCGGCATTAATGCTTTTACCACGGGGATTTATAATACTTGGTTCGGCATGGGCGATCGCATAGCGGCGGGGCAGTTATCAACAGTTTTAATGGTATTTATCCTCGTTTTAGTTTTCCTTGAACAATCCTCCCGTCGTCAAGCTCGTTACTATGAAATGACCAATCGTTTCCAGTCACCGACTAAGTACGAACTAGGATTTGTTCGCAGTTTTTTGGCAATAATCTCCTGTTTTTTACCAGTATTTCTTGGGTTTATTGCCCCTGCTTTCTATCTGACCTATCTAGCCTTTAATCATGCCCAAGAAACTTTTAATAATGACTTTTTTAGTTTGTCACTAAACAGTTTTTTTCTGGCTAGTTTAAGCGCAATTATTGCGGTAGTTTTAGCTTTAATTCTCGCCTACGGGGAAAGACTTAATCCGAATAAAACTCTTAAGGGATCTGTGCGGATTGCGGCCGCTGGTTATGCTATACCCGGCATTGTTATCGCGGTGGGGGTTTTAATTCCTATCGGCAAATTAGATAACTTTTTCAATCAAGGATTAAATATCAATTTAATTCTGAGCGGCACGATTTTCTGTGTGATTTTTGCCTATATTGTCCGGTTTTTAGCCGTAGCTTTCTCCACACTAGAATCGAGTTTAAGTAAAATTAAACCTAGTTTAGATGATGCTTCTCGCAGCCTTGGCTATGGCACTGGTGCCACTTTAATGAAAGTGCATATTCCTCTTTTGTCGGGGGGATTATTGACAGCGGCTATGTTAGTTTTTGTCGATGTGATGAAGGAATTACCAGCCACTTTGGTCCTAAGACCTTTTAATTTTGATACCCTAGCGGTGCGCGTTTATCAATACGCCAGCGATGAACGTTTGGTGGAAGCGGCGGCCCCGGCCCTGGCCATTGTCCTAGTGGGATTAATTCCGGTAATTTTTTTAAGTTGGCAAATTTCCCGACGGGCGATCGATTAAAGTGGTGGCCGATTCCTAGACCAGTTGGCGATCGGCCAGCAGCTTAGTTCTATAGTCTAGTACAAAATAATGTTACAGTTCTTGACAAGACTACTAGAGAGGGGGGGTGTCAGTGATAGGATTCCCTAAAACCCCTTTTCTTTATTTTTGTAGAGAGAACAAAACCCTATGACAGAACTTTCTGGAAAAGCTCCTAAGTTCGGTGGCAGCACAGGCGGTTTACTCGCCAAAGCCGATCTAGAAGAAAAGTACGCCATCACCTGGACAAGCAGCAAAGAACAAGTCTTTGAAATGCCCACCGGTGGCGCCGCTATCATGAACGAAGGCGAAAATCTCCTCTATTTGGCCCGCAAAGAACACGCGCTCGCTCTTGGTACCCAATTCCGGACGAAATTCAAACCCAAAATCGAAGATTACAAAATCTATCGGATTTACCCCAGTGGTGAAGTGCAGTATCTCCACCCTGCTGATGGTGTCTTCCCCGAAAAAGTTAACGCTGGTCGTGAATTTTTCGGCAAAAAAGACCGCAATATCGGCAAAAACCCGGAACCGGCGACAATTAAGTTCTCTGGTGTCACTCCCTACGAAGCATAAATAATCCCTAAAATCGAGAGAGGGGAGTTAGATTTAGAAGCTATTTGGCCCTAAGATTTAACTTCTGACTCTCGATTTCTGGCTCTCCCAGGTTTGGTGGGTAAAATGTATTCTAGGATACAGTCCTGCTGGCGAGTGAGTGGAACGAACCACAAAGACACAAAGGACACAAAGATTGATCGATCATATTGTAAGTTAAACTGATCACACAGAACCTAGAAGAGCCGATTTCTCTGATCGCAATCGGCAATCAATTGCTAGTTAGGGTTTGCTGAAAAAGGTTTCGTAAAGTCAGGAGTCAGGAGTCGGGGTGGTCACTGCGTGCGCTTTGCGGGGGGTTTTGGGGTGTTAGGGTGATGAGACAACTTCCCCATTCCCCCACTTCCCCACTTCCCCACTTCCCCACTTCCCCATTCCCCCACTCCCCCACTCCTTCATAATTCATAATTTATAATTCATAATTCATAATTCCTTCCGTTTCCTGAACCATCAAAATATGATCTTCCCCGACTTTGATCGCTTTCGTCAACTCGCCGGCCAAGGTAACTTTATTCCCGTCTATCAAGAATGGATCGCTGACCTAGAAACGCCGGTTTCGGCCTGGTATAAAATTTGTGCCGATCAAGCCTACAATTTTTTATTAGAGTCGGTGGAAGGCGGCGAAACCTTGGGACGCTACAGCTTTTTAGGCGGCGATCCCGTCTGGGTATTGGAAGCGCGGGGAAACACCACCACCCAAACTTTTCGCGATGGTTCTCAAGAGATTTTTTCGGGGGATCCTTTCGAGATTTTAACCCAATGTTTAGCCCCGATCGTACCGGTTAAATTGCCGCAATTACCCGCAGGAATAGGGGGTTTATTTGGTTTTTGGGGTTATGAATTAATTAATTGGATCGAACCGCGAGTGCCTATTTATCCCGCTACCGATGCCGATCTACCAGATGGTATTTGGATGCAGGTGGATAATCTGATTATTTTCGATCAAGTTAAACGGAAAATTTGGGCGATCGCCTATGCCGATATCCGGGGTAAAAATCCCGATTTAGCGGCTGCTTATCAAGCGGCCTGCGATCGAGTGACACAGTTAGTTCTGAAGTTACGATTACCCCTACCAACTAATGCCAAAACCCTAGAATTATTACCGGTTGGTCAGGGAAAAGAATTGGTCTATGAAAGCAATACAACTCAGGAAAAATTCTGTGAAAATGTCCTAAAAGCCAAGGATTATATCAAAGCGGGTGATATCTTTCAGGTGGTTATTTCCCAGCGTTTAAATGCCAATTATCAGGGTCATCCCTTCGATTTATACCGTTCCTTGCGTCTGATTAATCCTTCTCCCTACATGGCTTTTTATAACTTTAAGGATTGGCAGATTATTGGCTCTAGTCCTGAAGTGATGGTTAAGGCAGAACGGGATGAATTAGGTAAAATAAAGGCTACGGTCAGACCAATTGCTGGCACCCGTCGCCGGGGACAAAACTTGAGTGAAGATCAGGCTTTAGCAACGGATTTATTGCAAGATCCCAAAGAAATTGCCGAGCATATTATGTTAGTGGATTTGGGGAGAAATGATCTAGGCCGGGTCTGCGATCAAGGTACGGTCAAAGTGGATGAATTAATGATCATTGAACGTTATTCCCACGTTATGCACATTGTTAGTAATGTGGTGGGGGATTTAGCAACCGATAAAACTGCTTGGGATTTATTAAAAGCTTGTTTTCCCGCCGGAACCGTCAGTGGGGCCCCGAAAATTCGCGCCATGGAAATTATTCATGAATTAGAACCCTGTCGTCGCGGTCCCTATTCAGGGGTTTATGGTTACTACGATTTTGAGGGACAGTTAAATAGTGCCATCACGATTCGCACTATGATTGTTCGTCCCCAAGGTAATCAAAATTATCTGGTTTCCGTGCAAGCGGGAGCCGGGTTAGTAGCCGATTCTGAGCCGGAGAAAGAGTATGAAGAAACCCTCAACAAAGCCAGGGGTTTATTAGAGGCAATTCGCTGTTTAAGTTAGATTTTTTAGGTTGGGAGCCAGTTAAGGGGATTTGGCCATGATTTCCGAGAAGGAATAGGGTTAACTAACCAGGATAACATCAAGGTTACAGCTTATGGCCATAAGTTTAGCGAGGGGTAATAGTTACTAAAACCTGATAGGAGTTTGTCGGACTCGTAAACACTAATAAAACTTGGTTATTATTAAGACTGTTGATGTTTTCAGGTAAAGTGGTGCTATCAGAGGTATATACCTCTACGTTTTGATCCAGATCAATATCATCCCAATCGAAATTAGACATCCCCTCATCCACATCAATCCTAATGCTATCTCCAGCATTTGCCGGAACAGTTATCCCTTGTCCAATAGCAGGGCCTCCTCTATCAAGCCAACGATCCGCTTGGGTACCTGTAGTAACAGAACAGGAGGAACAATTTCCTTGAATAACTTCAGCTTTAACATTTGCTGCCACGGTAAGGATGGGTACAACTGCCTTATCAGTGTCCCCACCTTCAACCGGCAGCTCAAAAGAGGGACCACCACCATCAGGGGGACCATCAGGGGGACCATCAGGGGGACCACCACCATCAGGGGGACTACCATCATCAGGGCCGCCTGCGAGACAAAATATTTCACAAGCCGCTCTGGGGAAAACTCTGGTGCTGACAGAATAGTTAGCTTCATCTCCAGTGGTCATCTCTACCTGAGCCTCGGCATTCAAAATCACTTGATTACCATCCTCGTGAACACAGGCATAAAAACCGTCCACAGCGTTAGGATCGGCGGCGATTAGGTTAAAATCCTCAGGACAATTGGGGTTACTAGCAGCCGCCAACATATCGGTGACGGGGGAAGGTATCCAATCGGAATTAATATCGTAGTTGCCATTTTCGTCCAAGTTCGGACCATAGCGCCACAAGACCCGCGGACCGGTCAAACTATTTTCAGGGTCTTTGGTATAGTAAACGATCTGGTTGGGGAGCAGCAGACGTGGATCGCCGGGATCAGGAATTTGAAAAGCTAGAACCGCTCGCGCTCCTATGGGGACTTGAGTGCTGTTGATCCCAACGTCAGTATCAGCGATAATTCTTGCTCGTCTCACGTCATCTGAAACAAACTCTAGAGTACGATTAAGATTATTTTGGATTTCACTATCGGCATTAGCTCGATAGTTACTTCTGAGCAGGTTAATCAAGCCAATTCCCGACACCAAGACGGCAATCAGCATGATCAAACCCGCCAGTAAAACTTCTGTAATCGTGAAACCCGCTTGCAAAGGACTCTGGTTCGGCAGGCTCACCAACTGGTTCGACAGGCTCACCAACCTAGGGGATTTTTTCTGTAAACTACCTAAGTGATTGATGTACTCTAAATAAAAACGCATGGTCTTAACCCGTCCCAATTCCCATTTTATATACTTCTTAGACACTTGACATTTATTGCAGTCGCAGAGATTTATTAAACCATCGGTCAATCAAGCCGAAAGGGGTTTTCGGAAACCAGTGAAAATTTGCTACTACCTACTTCCTTCACAATTCCCCTAGAAAAATCCCGATCAAGAATATTTTGACCTAATTAACTGTATCACTAAATACAGGATAGACCAAGAAAATCTTCGAGATTGTGATTTAGATCTGATCCGATGAGTGATTTTGATCACAGCTATTACAGCCCTTTCCGAGACGGATCATCCCATGCAATCAACGAAAAGCTTACTGCATAAGCACTTCAACCCTAGTAGTTGTACTTGTGCGATCTGCAAATTGCTCTCAGTACCTAAGCAAAATTAATTACACATCTAAGCCGTCAGCCTTTTGCTGTGATCGGTAAACAGTAATCAGTAATCAGTGAAAAGACAGTAGGAAACTTCTATTGAACCCACCGGCTCTTCTAGGTTCTGTGTGATAAGTTTAACTTATATAGGATCGATCAATCTTTGTGTCCTTTGTGTCTTTGTGGTTCCTTCCACTCGCTCGCTAGGAAGAATGTATCTTAGAATACATTTTGCCCACCAAACCTAAGAGAGCCACCCACCTTCCGCACTTCTTAAGTAGTCGTGCAAAATTAATTTCCTAGTGAAGATAGGCAAGAGGCAAGAGGCAAGAGGCAAGAGGCAAGAGGTGTTTAGATATGTGTAATTAATTTTGCTTAGGTACTTAACATTCAATTGATAATTTTTACTAATACATTGATTACAACCTTTTGCCAGTAAGGATTGTAGCTACAATGATCGATTTTCATCAAGGGGAAGGATTGTAATTTGTTTTCTCAGAAAAAATCAATTATTGAAAATGTTCTCAATAGTAGTTTCTACAATGAAGGTTTTTCGTCAAAACATCTTGGGGAATGTAAAAATATATAAAGATATATGAAGATGTGCGGAATGTCGGATTGAATACTGCACACTTAAAACTCAAATCTGATAACTGATAGCTGTCTCGGAGTCTCCCGTCTCGACTAGGAAATTAATTTTGCACGACTACTTACTTAATCGCTTTTGGGAGTAAGTGGTTTTACTGGTTAGCCGTACATTTGTATTAGTATAATTGTTGACCCTCAAGGAGATAAGAAGGCCCAAGGACTGGTTACAATCAAGGATAAGTAATTTTTCGATCGATGTCATCTCAAAATAATCATGCGTCTCTTACACACCATGCTCCGGGTCAATAACTTGCAGGAATCTCTACAATTTTACTGCGACGTGCTAGGAATGAAGTTATTGCGCCAGAAAGACTATCCCAATGGTCAATTTACCCTCGCTTTCGTCGGTTATGGCGATGAAGCTAATCATGCTGTCATCGAACTGACCTATAATTGGGGAGTCGATCACTACGAAGTCGGTAATGCTTACGGTCATATTGCCCTAGGCGTGGATGATATCTATAGCACCTGTGAGAAAATTAAAGCCCTTGGTGGCAATGTCACCCGGGAGCCAGGCCCGATGAAACACGGTTCTACGGTGATTGCTTTCGTGGAAGATCCTAATGGCTACAAGATCGAGTTAATTCAACTAGGAACCCAGGGGGCTGCCGTGGTTACGGCTTAATCAAAAACCTATGACTGTTGAAATTGAACGGAAGTTTCTGGTTAAAGGGGATCACTGGCGATCGCTGGCTGCGGGCAAGTTGTATCGTCAGGGATATATTCCTACCCAAGATGGATTGACAACTGTGCGAGTTCGTGTAGTTGGAGATCGGGGTTATTTAACCATTAAAGGCAAGACTGAGGGCATTAGTCGTCAGGAATTCGAGTATGCAATTCCCCTAGAAGATGCGGCACTCATGTTAGAAAACCTCTGCGAAAAACCTTTAGTCGAAAAGATTCGTCATCGCATTTCTCTGGATAATTTTACTTGGGAAGTTGATGAATTTTTGGGAGACAATCAAGGCTTGATTATGGCTGAAATTGAGTTGGAACAAGAGGATCAAGTCATTACTATTCCTGATTGGATCGGCGAAGAAGTCACGGGAGATGAGCGATACTACAATAGCAATTTACAGAAATTTCCCTATAAAATCTGGTCATTGTAGTATTAATTTCCTACCAGTTTAACTCTGGGTAGATACGGCTTTTTCTGCTTCGTTTAGCTTATTCGTTACCCGTCGGAGAACGCCATTAATAAAACGATAACCTTCATCATCAGAATAACGTTTGGCTAATTCGATCGCCTCATTAATTGCTACTTTTTGAGGTATATCGAGATAGAGCATTTCTGCCACGGCAATTTGCAGGATATCCCGATCGATTCTTGGTAAACGATGTAGTTGCCAATCCACTAAAGCGCTGGTTAATTCCTGTTCGATTTCCGCACGACGACGATAGACTGTACCGATTAATTCTAGGGCATATTCCCGCACTTCGTACTGACTGGATAACTGGACAATTTCGGGAAAATCTATCACGGTTCCTAAACGATTAATGGCATTGTGGGTAAGAGAAATTGCCTCTTTTACCATAGTTTGAGCGCTTTTTAGATTTGTCGCCTTAGTATCACTAGCGAGAATCCTTTCATTACCACGACTAATTTCAGCAGCAGCGGTTTCTAAGGTTTCTTGAATTTCCAGGGTTAAGGTTCTAACTGCGACTAAAATTAAATCATTTAAAGTTTGCTGTTCTAGGTTTTCAGGATTGCCTTTAATCTGACTTAAACTCAAAAGGGCAAGTTCTCGAGCAATGCGGCGGGGTTGTTGACGGGGAGGCATAGAAATTTAGAAGGAGAGGAAAGAAAATTATACAACTTTATTGATCGCTATCCGGTTGGGTTAATTTTTCTCGGCGATCAATTCTTGACTAACTTCTATTCTAGCATAAAAGCTTCAAAAATATGAATTTTTAACTTTTAATTAGACAAAAGACAATATCTATCTTGAATCTCCCCTAATTTAGTCTCAGCTTCTTGAGCATTAATAGCTAATTGGGCAAACTCTAGAAAGCGTTTTAATTCCCTGCGTAATAAATTCCTTTCTACTTCCCAAGTTTCTCGATCTAAGGTCGGTGGCATAACGATCATATCAAATAAAGTGGCCTGTTTTTTATCGGGATGGGGGCGCAATATTCGCCCGCGACGCTGAATAAATTGGCGAGGATTACCGCTACTAGCCAGAATGACTGCGTTTTGAATTGATGGCAGATCTACTCCTTCATCTAAACATCTAATTGCCACTAATCCTTGCAGATAACCCTCTTCAAATTGTTGGCGAATTTTTTCTCGTTCTTCTAGGGAAGTTTCTGCGGTGTAGGTAGCAACTCGATAACCTAATTGATTGCCCAATAAATGAGTAACTGCCTCTACTTGACGACGATAATTAGCCGTATAATTTTCCACATAACCATCCCCACAATAAAATAAAGTATGATCCGTATCTAAACGCTCTTGCATCAGTTGTTGTAAAGCCTGTAATTTATTACTTGCTGAACCAATTAATCGCGATCTTTGCATTAACAGTGCTGTTAAATTTTCATTGCCATTTAAATTACTATTTTTCTGCAAAGTCCAGCCGATTCTTTGGGTTAATTTTGCGTACAATAAAGCCTCACCGTCGGTTAACTCAACCAAGACTGGATAATAAAAATAATTGACTAAAGCTCCTTTGTTAATAGCATCAGCTAAGGTAAATTCTGGTTGTAGAATTTGTCCAAAATATTCAAGAATAGCGTCAGTTCCTTCCTCATCAAAATATCTTTCAGGAGTGGCGGATAAAGCCAACCTTAGACCTAAAGAACGGGGTAATAATTCCTCTAATCGGGGGGAACCTAAATTATGTGCTTCATCACCAACGATTAAAGTTTTATCGGGAAAAAATTTTATTTGTGATTGAAAACCCTCGCTAATAAAAGTTGAGTTAGTAGTTAAAATAGTGACAAATTTTTGATTACCCGCTTGCACATTGTATAACTCTGTGGATAGTTGACTTTGCCATGTATGGACACTTTCGTAGGCTAAAATCGGTTTAAGATTAAATTTTTCCGCTTCTCGTTGCCATTGATTAACTAGGTGACGATAGGGACAAATTACTAATAATACTTGCAGTTCTATCGCTTGGTAAAGCTCCATGGCAATAGCTAAAGCAGTAATAGTTTTACCGCTGCCGGTGGCCATTTTTAAAGTTCCTCGTCCCCGATTACGAAACCAACTGATAATCGCTGTATTTTGGTAGTCTCTCAATTCCAAATCGGGAGGAATTCTAGGAATACCAGAGGGATTAACTCGATAGAATCCTCGCAATTCAGCAACTTGTCTGAGCTTGCGGGAATTAAGAAAATCTCTAGTTATTTTTTCCCAATCTATCCAGCAACTATTCATAGGACCTCTTGTAAAAATCAAAAATTGTTGTTAGGGTTAGGAGACTCCGAGACAGGAGAAGGGAGCGCGGCAGCAGCGAGAAACAATCCATAGCTTGGCAGTTCATCACACTATTACAAATAGTTTTGGTATAAGCTCAAAAATAGCAGAAAGCCAAAAATCTAAAGGCTAAAGGTTGCTACCTATACAATTGGGATGGACTAAAAAGACCATCCCACAGCTATCAAACCACTCTTAACTGTTATCCTAGAAACCTAGGCAAGGATTAGGATAATTTACATGGTTGCTACTTCTTCTTTTTGGGGAGTATTTTGCCGAAGTTTTTCTTGATCTTTGCGACGTTTTTTAGCATAAAGTTGGATTGTCACTGCCATTAATACCACTAAAGCTACAATTAACCAAGTGGTCAAATCGAGGGGTAATTGATTCTTAAATACTGCCAAAAGGACAATAACTACCAATAACAGGGTTGGTGCTTCATTTAAAGCCCGAAATTGCTGTCCCGTCCAATTACATTCCCCTTTTTCTAGCTTTTTCATGATGCGACCACAGTAGAAATGATAGAGCAGTAAAAGAGCCACAAAGGATAATTTAATATGTAACCATCCCGATTTTAAAATTTCCGGTTCTGTGGAGATTAAACCGATCGCCATGGCCACGGTGACAATCATCCCAGGTGTGGTGATGATATTGTAGAGTCGCTTCTCCATGATCTCGTATTGTGCTTTCAGAATAGCTTGTGCTGGTTCGGTTTGTGTTGCTGCCTCCGCATGATAGACAAACAAACGTACTAAATAAAATAGTCCCGCAAACCAAACAACTACCCCAATCAGGTGAAATGCTTTAAACCAATAGTAAGCCATAGTCTATATTGTGATGTGAGTCCCGAATTAATTAGTCTAAGAGTTATCCATGCTTTCCCAGACCATCCCTATACAAAAGTTTAGACGGAAAATGGGGATTGGGGAGCAGGGAGAAGGGAGAGGGGTGTAGGGTGTGGGGTGTGGGGAGCTTTTTCAGTAAACAATAAACTAAAAACTCACATCTGATAACTGATAACTGATAACTGATAACTGATAACTGATAACTGATAACTGATAACTGTCTCCTAACCCAATGTTGGACAAAGATAAGCAAAAACTATTGATTGACTCCAAAAACTTGAGAATATTTAAATTAACATTCCGCAATATTTATAAATTCTTAAAAATTAATTGAGAAAGATTTTTATTTAACAACGATGTTATGCTAGTTACAGCGATTTTACTGAATTTCATAATGGGTTGTCCTGTGCTTTTTTGGCCAGCAATGTCTGAAACCCTTGCCACATCTAGAAGGTGATCCTAATTAAGACAGGTAAATGAGTCAATTTCACCCACAACGATGATCTTTTTTTTGTGTAGTTTTATTGCAAAAAAAAAGTTTTTTTGACAAAAAGCACAAAGTATGAATTATGAATTATGAATTATGAATTATGAAGTGGGAAGAATAAATAAAAATAATCTCCTGACGACCGACTCCTTACTCGGAGAATACTGACGACCCATAGCTAATTATCTAAGAGCAAAGGTCGCAGAAAACCGCCATAATTCTCGTCATCCGTACCGATAAAGACTTCTATTTTACCTCTAGGAGATTCTCTGGTGGTCACCGCTTCCACTTTGGAGCCGTCGATTTCTGCGATTTTTAGGGGATTAGGGGCAATAATTAGACTATTATCGGCTGTAACTTGACCAATACGGTAAACAGCACTTCTAAACACTCCCGCATTATCTGGATCGTCAGCAGAAGCTATGTAGATATTACCTTGCTTATCTACGGCTAAATCGGAGATGGGGCGAATATTTTTACCGCTACCAAAAGGACTCCGAAAAGTTACCGACTGAAATTCCCCGAATTTTAAGGGATTGAACGAGATATCCGTCCAGCGAATTTTTGTACTCTCTTGACTATCGGCCCGTTCTGCGTAGATAAATAGATAACGATCGCCTTGGCGACTAACAGCGATCGCCTCTACATTTTCCACCGCAGTGGGCCAATTTATTTGCTCAACTATCTTGACTTTTTGCTGGTTATATGCTAGTAAAAATAGTCTTTGAAAAGGTTTTTTCTCGCCACTTTCAGCCAACAAAAATAAATTAGTTTCTGGGATATGAGTAATACTTTCGAGATCGTTACTCAATCCCTCTGGATTTGGCCAATCTACCCTTAAAACCTGCCATAATAGCGGTTTTTCCTGCGTAGGTAGCTGTAAAAGACTCAGTCTTGGTTGAGATGGCTCTCTGTTTTTGCCCTTATTTTTGGCATCGTGAACCCCTAGAAAAATATCCGCTTCTACCCAAGCTAAACCACTGAGATCCGGGAGATAAGTCTCCAGTCGTCTCGATTGTTGAGCAAAAGAGACTTGCACGGCCGAAAAAAAGAAAACTAGCCCTAAAATCCCTGAAAAAACAGTTTTTAATCGGCTATTCTTGCTAAAAAATGCTCTATTATCTAACACCTATTCCCTAACCCCCAATCAGCTAAGAAACCGCTTATTCTTAGATTAGCACACCCCCCCGACGTCGGGGGGGCAAGGGGGGGTGTTGCCTCTTGCCTCATCTCAACAGGCAATTTAAATTACGAACAGCTTATCACTGATTAACTCCTCCACCACCCGATTTAACCCGACGGAATGGGAAGCCTTGCATAAAATGCGATCGCCAGAAGCGATCACTTCCTTTAAACGATTAATTAAATCTGCGTGAGTTTGAAAACATTCGCAAGCGACCCCAGTAGCGGCCTCAGCAATAAACTTAGCTTCTGGGTCATCTACCAAGACAAACAAGCGATCTATGCCTAGTTTTTGCACCCTCTCACCCACTTGGCGATGTAATTGCTCCGAAAAAGACCCTAACTCCTTCATCGTGCCTAAAACAGCAATATGACGCTGACCGGGGGTAGCTTTCAGTAAATCCAAGGCCGCTAACATTGATTCTAGACCCGCGTTATAGGTTTCATCGAGGAGTAGGATATCTGGCTCTAATTGGTAACGTTTGGCCCGACCACCGGGTAAATTAACCTTAATTCCCTCTTGCAAAGAAGTCCAATCGATGCCTAAAATTTTCGCTACAGCCAAGGCCGCCATAAAATTTAAAGCATGATGACGACCAGATAAAGGTAAGTTAAAATCTAGTCCATTGACTCGTAAAGTAGTTAAATCGAGTAATTCTCCGACTATATCGCCGCCAGAGAAGCCATAGGTAATTGTTTCCCCCTGCCATACCCGTTTAGCCGTTTCAGTAAGTAAAGGGTGATCGTGGTTAAGAACAGCTATACTACTAGAAGGAGACTCGGCCAATAACTCGCATTTAGCCTCGGCGATCGCCGCTTCTGAGCCTAAACGACCGATGTGAGCGGTTCCCACATTAGTAATCACCGCGATCGTCGGTTGGGCGATTTGAGCGAGCAGGGCAATTTCTCCCGGTCCGCGCATTCCCATCTCGATTACGGCACTATCGTGAGTTTCATCCAGTTCCAGGAGAGTTTTCGGCACTCCGATCTCATTGTTATAATTAGCCAGGGTTTTGTGTACCTTTCCCCGGGAGGCTAGTAGGGAGGCGATTAATTCTTTAGTGGTGGTTTTCCCCACCGATCCCGTAATAGCAATCACGGGTATAGTAAATTGATTCCGCCACCAATGGGCTAATTGCTGATAGGTTTCTAGGGTATTCTGGACTAGGAATACGGGAATATTTTTAGAGGAATTTACCGAAACTGGCTGATCGACAATCAAGGTCGCCGCTCCTTTTTCGATAGCCATATCGATAAAATCATGACCATTAAAATTATCACCCTTTAATGCCAAAAATGCTTGTCCAGACTTAATACTACGACTATCGGTATTAATGCCAGATACTAAACTATCGGGACTAAAACTTATGTCACAATTATCTTGTAAGGACAATAATTGATCTAGTTGATTGAGGGATAAATGACAGGGCATAGACAATAAAAATACTTAGGAGTAAATTCCGAATGATCTAGAGCATGGATTTTGGTTTAACGGTAACTTAGATCACATCTAGTCGGGGTTTCTTTTTGTTAACTTAATTAGTAGGGGACGCTGCCGAAAATTTTATTAATCTGGGCATAGTCCGCAAGCTGGGCTAGGTAAGCCAAAGGGAATTTTCCCAAACTTGCCAAGCTAAAATCGATCGACTCAATCAGTATAATGACCCAAAAAGGGGCATCATCAGAAGGGACCATCTACTATCTAATCACAATTGACCCCTTTATGGTCCTAGCCCTAAAATCCATCCGCTTACTGATTTAGGAGGGCTAAATCAAATAACCATGGCTAGTCTAAACACTGAACAAAGACAAACAAGAGACGAAGAAGAGCTACTGTGCGATTATTGGCTCGACCGCGCCAGGACCGATTCCCCCGAGCAATTAATCGAGGATTTTCGCCGTCTGTTTATCGAAGGTGGGGGCCATCGAGAAGCTCCTATTTATTTAGCCCTAGAGCGTCTTGTCAAGGGCAAAGATGCCGAAATTCGTTTTGATCATTTCTTTAACCGCTGCTGTCATATTTTAGTGAATCGATGGCAAACCCAGCCCACCCATCAGCCGGCAATTCCCGAATTGCTATCGCTGCTGGAGAATTTGCCCTCCGCACGTCTGGGACATTACAGCAGCCCCAATACTTTGCGCCATCTGGTCAAAAATTTTACCCTCTCGGATGACTACGTTAAGCTGCAGCGTCTGGCGAGAATTATTAGCGGCAAATACAGCGAAAACACCGCCGCTTCCCTGGGAACCCTGATTAATCGTTATCCCGACCTCTATGATTACTATTTACTCGGTGATGACAGCCCCCGAGAACAGCGACAAACCGTTAGACGTATTAAAGTAAAAACCGAGGACCGTTTCGAGGTCAATCTCTCTCGTTATGTCACCTATCAGGTACGTTTGGCACAGGCGGCCCATAGCCCAAAAATCAGGGAAGAAGCGGTGAGAATCATTCAACCGGTAGAAAATCCCACCCTGCTCAATGATAAGGAACTAAATCGGGCCCTCAAGCATTATCTGGGGAAGGTAGCAGGAAATTATACTTATAAAGCTCTCTCGCAAAATTTTCTGGCGAATACAGTTTATACCCGCACCTATAAAGATTTTAAAAATGATCTCTACGATTATCTGATTACCTGCTTAGACTACGGTAAGGGGCAATTTAACCAAAAACTCGACGATATCCTGCAAAATACCCTACCCCATTGCGATCAACAAAAACCGAGTCAATTTCTGATGCTGCGTACTTCTAGCCAACTGTTAAATTATCTGGTGGTGGAAAGCGGCCAAAAACCCGATCATTACCTTTTTATGGATATGATCACCAATATGGGGGTAACTCGCACTGTGGGGTTATTGCTCAAGTTGGTTTTGATCTGTCCCCAGGCAAAACCCCACTTAGATAAACGTTTTTCGATTCTGTTTAACCACTACGAGAGTTATTCTTGCGATCGGGTGCCTTGGTTGGTTAAATCCCTAGAAAATCTGCAAGTAGCTTTTAGTATTCATTTCGGCCAAGTTGATTTGTCCTGTCTCCGTCAAATCCAGTGATCAGCTGTTCCCTATCTAGGGTCTGCTGAAAAAGTTTTTCGTGGGTGCAGGGTGTGGGGTGTGGGGGAGTGGGGAGAATAAATAAAATAATCTCCTATCTCCTGACTCCTATCTCCTGACTCCTGAATCCGTCAAATCGAAAAAAGTTAAGTAATCTCAACTTCTAGCCCATGGCACCCCAGAGCTAGGGGATAATTGAACCATCGTCATTTAGGCTGCGTTTATCCGTGAAAATTATCGTTATCGGCAGTGGTGGTCGAGAACACGCTCTAGCTTGGAAACTGCTGCAATCGCCTCAAGTAGAACAAGTGTTCTGTATTCCAGGTAATGGGGGAACGGCAATTTTGCCTCAATGTGAAAATATCCCCCTAGCAATGGAGGCTTTTGCCGAAATTAGCCGTTTTGCCCAGGAAAATAGCGTCGATTTGGTGGTTGTCGGGCCAGAATATCCCCTCTCCCTCGGCATTACCGATCATCTTCTCGCCCAAGAAATTGCCGTTTTTGGCCCCACGCAAACTGGGGCCCTAATTGAATCGAGCAAATCCTGGGCCAAAGAAT
Organism: Microcystis sp. T1-4; assembly: GCF_000297435.1. Lineage (GTDB taxonomy): Bacteria > Cyanobacteriota > Cyanobacteriia > Cyanobacteriales > Microcystaceae > Microcystis. Next base: position 24,301 of record NZ_CAIP01000187.1, read on the forward strand.
TAATGAGCGAAGCCGGAGTGATCACCGCCGCCTCGGAAACCTTTACCGATGCAGAATTAGCAAAAACTTATATCCGAGAGCAAGGAGCGCCCATCGTGGTGAAAGCCGACGGATTAGCCGCAGGAAAAGGAGTAATTGTCGCCGAAACCGTAGATATGGCCCTAGAAGCGATCGATGATCTTTTTACCAGTGGCTTTACTAAAGTCGTGGTGGAAGAATTCCTAGAGGGGGAAGAAGTGTCCATCCTCACCCTCACCGATGGGATCAGCTTTCGTTCCCTGCTACCCGCCCAAGATCATAAGCGCATCGGTGAAGGCGATACCGGCAAAAATACCGGCGGTATGGGAGTTTATGCCCCCGCACCCATAGCCACCGCCGCCATTATCGAAGCGGTGGACCGAGACATCCTTGCTCCCATCGTCGCTACCCTGCAAAAACGCGGCATTGACTATCGGGGAGTCCTCTATGCGGGTTTAATGATTTCCCCCGCCGGAGAGCCAAAAGTTCTCGAATTTAACTGTCGTTTTGGCGATCCCGAAACCCAAGCGGTTTTACCCCTACTGGAAACTCCCCTGGCACCGCTGCTGCTGGCTTGCGCTCAACAAAAGTTAACTGACTTCCCCTCTTTACAATGGCGCTCCGGTAGTGCCGTTTGTGTGGTGGCTGCGTCTGCCGGTTATCCCGACCACTACGAAAAAGGCCAGTTAATCACGGGAATTAAGGCCGCTGAAACCGCAGGAGCGCTCGTTTTCCACGCCGGCACGGTTTTAAAACACGGCGATATCTTCACCGATGGCGGCCGGGTTTTGGGTGTCACGGCTATGGGGTCTAATTTTAATCAGGCGATCGAACTTGTCTATCAATCGGTGAAAAGGATACACTTTCAGGGCATTTATTATCGTCGTGATATCGGCCACCGGGTACGAGAAAAATAAGGGTCAGTATTTAGGCCGGGGTAAGGAGGAATAGTTAGGGGTTTTGAGCATTAATTGATCAGCTAATTTCCCTTTTTTTCCGCATCTCCCACCGCTAATCCTCACCTCTTTCTAGGGTAATCCCTGACAAAGGCGAATCCGATTTGTCAAAAAACCAGTAACTATTGATAAAATCATGAAACTGAATCGCCCAACCAAATTGCCATCCCTATGCGAATTTTGCTCTATTCTTATAACTATTATCCCGAACCGATCGGCATTGCTCCCCTAATGACAGAATTGGCGGAGGGATTGGTTAAAAGAGGTCATCAAGTCAGGGTTTTAACCGCTTTTCCTTGGTATCCTAATAGTGAAATCGATCCCGAATACCGAGGAAAAATCTATCTAGAAGAAGAACGAAATGGTGTTAAAATTCAACGTTCCTACGTCTGGGCCCGTCCCCAAAGAAGTTTAAAAAATCGAATTTTCTTTGAATTGAGCTTTGTTTTTTTGAGTTTCTTTCAGGCTCTCAAAGGCGAAAAACCCGATCTAATTTTCTTAACTGTCCCCGGATTACCCGTTTGCGTTCCCGCCGCTTTATTGAGTAAATTATACGGGGTACCGATCATTCTAAATTTGCAGGATATTCTGCCTGATGCGGCAGTTCATGTGGGATTATTAACTAATCAGAAAATGATTAAAGTTTTTAGTCGTCTCGAAAAATTTGCCTACAAAACTGCCAGCAAAATCTCAGTTATTGCCGATGGTTTTACCAAAAATCTCCTCACTAAAAATGTGCCGAGTCAGAAAATTATTGAAATTCCTAATTGGGTGGATGTCAGCTTTATTAAACCTTTGCCGAAAAACCATAATTATTTCCGCCAAGAAAATCATCTTGAGGGCAAGTTTATTGTTTTATATTCTGGCAATATTGCCCTAACTCAACCCTTAGAAACCCTGATCGATGCCGCAGTTCAATTAGTTAATATTCCTGAGATTAAAGTGGTAATTGTTGGTAAAAAAGAAGCCCTCGATCGCCTAGAAAAGTATCGCCAACAACAGGGGGCCAGTAATGTGCTTTTATTACCCTTTCAACCCCGGGAAAAATTACCAGAAATGTTAGCCGCTGCTGATGTGGGTATGGTGATGCAAAAACATAACGTTATTTCCTTTAATATGCCGTCCAAAATTCAGGTATTATTAGCTAGTGGTCGTGCTATTATTGCTTCTGTTCCCGCCGATGGAACTGCTGCTAGGGCGATCGAGCGTAGTGGTGGTGGTTTGGTGGTTAATCCTGAAGATCCGGAGGCATTAGCTACAGCTATTTTAAAGCTATACAAAAACCCAGATTTAGCAACTATACTAGGAGAAAAGGGACGACAATACGCGGAGGAAAATTATGCCTTTGAAAAGACTTTGGATCAATACGAAAAGCTTTTTTCTCAAGTAGTTAGTTAATAATTAGGGAATAGGGGAATGGGGAAATGGGGAAATTCAACTAAAACCCTAGAACCCCAAAACCCCAAAACCCTAAAACCCTAAAACCCCACCATCTAATCCCTAACTCCCAATTCCCTATTTTCATGTTCGATAATTTTTCAAAAAAACTCCCCTGGCAAAGTCTCAAACAAGTGATCGCTTTTGTCTTAACAATTATTGCTTTAACTCCAGTGGTTACAGCTTTAATTTCTAGTGTTAATCAGCCTCAAATCCAATCGAATATTCAACTGTATCAAACCAATCTCAATCTACAAGCTACGACTCTAAGCAGCGATGCTGATCCTAATAGCGAGGAATTTGCTAATCTTAAACTAATTCAAACTTCCCTGATCGGTGAAGAGCCTTATATCACTGCCGAGGAACAGTATTTATCAGCCCAGAAAAGTACCAAAAAAACAATCACCGAACTAAAAAAATCAGCAGTTAATCCCGAACAAAAAAAATCCCTTGAGCGGGAAATCAATTCCCTAAAGGATTTAGAGCTAAAATTAAGTCTCATTCAAGCTAGTCAAGGTGACTTGGATGCGGCAAGGCAAATCTGGCAAAACATCAAGGAAAAATCAGAATTTGAGAACTATAAACCTGCTGTTTTAAAAAATGCGCTGCTGTTAGAGGGATTGTACAGTGAACCCCCCCAAATTGCCCCCGATGCTGAAGCGAGAATCGAGCGCAATTTTCAAGGATGGTTTCGTTATACCATTCTGGAAAAATTATATAGTCTCGAAAATCGTCAAGAGGATTTACTCGCTTTAGAGGAAGAACAGAGTGAAGTGGCGGCTAATGCCTTAATTAAACTAATTTTACTGGCTGTGTTGCCTCTTATCGGCGGTTTAATCGGTTTTCTGCTGTTGGTCTTTTTATTAGTGCAGTGGCTGCTCCGCAAACGGCAATCGCTGCTCTTTTTAGATGATAGTCTCGCTTGGCAAACTAAGTGGGGAGGAGAAACCCTCTGGTGGGGAATAATTATTGGTTTCTTTTTCGTCGGACAAATTGTTTTACCGGTAATTTTCGGGATTTTATCGAGTTTCTTGAGTCTCAATCCCGAAAAATTTAACCTAGAAGCTAAAGCAATATACGTTGTAGTTAGTTATTTAGCCTTAACAGTGAGCAGTTTATCGGTTTTATATCTAGCAATCAAGCCTTTTCGCCCTTTACCTCCCGATTGGTTTCGTTTTAACCTCTTTAGTCCTTGGCTTCTCTGGGGGTTAGCTGGCTATTTCGTCGCTTTACCCCTGGTTATTATCGTTTCTTTGCTCAATCAACTAATTTGGCAAGGACAAGGGGGTAGTAATCCGCTGCTGACTTTAGCCCTAGAATCACAGAATACCTTCGCTTTGCTCTGTTTTGGCTTTACTGCTTCCCTTGCCGCTCCTTTTTTCGAGGAAATCGTCTTTCGCGGCTTTTTACTAGCTTCTTTGACTCGTTATCTACCCGTCTGGGGTGCAATTGCGCTTAGTAGTTTGATTTTCGCCCTTGCTCACCAAAATTTGTCAGAAGTGCTGCCTTTAACTGTCCTAGGTTGTGTTCTTGGCTTTGTTTACACCCGCTCGAAAAATTTATTATCCTCGATGTTGGTTCATAGTCTCTGGAATGGTGGCACCCTGTTAAGTTTATTTTTATTGGGCAGCGGTGCGGGTTAGGTGAGGTCAAAAGTCTCTGGTTTTCGGGGTAGTCTAGAGATGATGACAAATACCGCCGTACTTCATTTCTATGAGAAACACTGTAATTTATAATTAGGGTTTGCTGAATAATGGTAAAAACCTTTTAAAATAAGGCTTTTGACCTGTTAAAGTCCGATGTTCATGCTGCGAAAATAGGATTGGGACTTTCAAAAACCTTGCATTATCCTTCTTGTGGTACATCGCTTGGTACAAAAAACAAGGGCAACAAAGCCTGAAACGACCGGCTACTGACTCCTGACTCCTAACTCCTGACTCCTACCCCCAGGAAAAACTTTTTCAGCAGACCCTAATTATCAACCTATCTCTGTTGGACAAACCATGACTATCGCTGAAAGCTTACCCCTAGTCGAGTCCCATGTCAACCCTGAGATAATCTTCCCAGAAGGCGAATTTTGGAGTGATGAACCACCCTGGGAAAGTAACCTAAATCTACAACAAATTATTTTATTAATTCAGTGTTTAGAATGGTGGTGGCGCGAGCGAGAAGATTATTTTACCGCCGGCAATTTAACCATTTATTACAGTCCCAACCAGAAAAAGTCAGAATTCTGCCGTGGTCCTGATTTTTTCGTGGTTTTGGGGACAAATCCCAATCCTAACCGCAGAAGTTGGGTAGTTTGGCAAGAAGAGGGCAAATATCCCAATTTAATTATCGAAATTCTCTCCGATAGTACCGCCAAAGTTGACCGAGAGGAGAAAAAACAAATTTATCAAGATATATTTCGCACTCCCGATTATTTTTGGTTTGACCCAGAAAGCTTAGAATTTGAAGGATTTACTCTAATTAGCGGTCAATATCAACCGATTACCCCCAATGCTCAGGGACGGCTCTGGAGTCAACAATTAGGCTTATATTTGGGTTTATTCGCCAATAAATTGCGCTATTTTACCCCCGAAGGCGAATTAGTACCCACTCCCGCAGAAGCGGCACAACAGGCAGAAACCCAAGTTGAACACGAAAGGCAGAAATCCGCAAAATTAGCGGCTAAACTGCGGGAATTGGGCATAAATCCCGATGAAAATCTCTAATCTCCCCCTTTCAACCCTTGCACTTAATTAGATAACCACATCGTTGCTCACCTTGATTGATCCAGTGAGTCCGTTCGATCGTACAATCGGGCAGCAGCATGGCAAACATTTCTAATTCATGGCCACAGATACTGGGATAGGAACCAGCCACCTCAGCAATAGCGCAATGATGCTCGGCCAGGACATAACTATTTTCTGCTTCCAGTGCCACTAATTCTGCCATATAACCCTCCTCTTGGCGAATTTCTAGCAATTTTCTCATTCTTTCCCCTAAAGACCCCTTACCGAGGCGTAATTGATATTCTGCCGCTTTGCGTTGCCACTGTTTTTTGAGAATTTCCCCCACCTGTTGCTCTCCCACCGTCTCCACGAGAGTATTGAGGAAAGAAACGGCGAAATTATCGTAATTATGGGGAAAACGGCTACGACCTTGACGACTGAGACGATAAATGTGCTGAGGCCGTCCTATCTTATTTTGTACCGCAAAATATTCGATCAGTCCTTCCCCCTCCAAATCCTTAAGATGGCGGCGCGTCGCTTGCGGACTAATACTTAACTCTTCAGCCAAGTCTTGGGCGGTAGATTGACCGTTTTTGAGCAAATATTGTAGAATATCGTCTTTCGTCGAGGCGGGTTGAGTCGTGGTCATGATACCAAAAACAGAGGCTTTAGCGTACAATTGCTGAGGGTCAAGGAGCGGCCAATTACCCTTCCAGAGTAACCTGAATAACAGAGGTTTACCAGCATCCTCTCAAATTTTCCGTGACTTTGACAACAGCTTTGTTGTTAATCTATTATATAATCAATTTAAACAACAAGAAAGTTGTTTAACTGCCTCCCCTGCCTACCGCGTAGAGAGAACACTAACCCCCATGAGTGCAACCACCGTTAAAAACCTCGTTAACCAACCCTACAAGTACGGTTTCATCACCGATATCGAATCGGAAACCATCCCTCGCGGTTTGAATGAGGAGATTATTCGCCTAATTTCGGCGAAAAAAAAGGAACCGGAATTCATGCTCGATTTTCGTCTCCGGGCCTACCATCAATGGCAAAAGATGACCGAACCCAGTTGGCCGCACGTTTCCTATCCTGCCATTGATTATCAAAATATTATCTACTACTCTGCACCCAAACAGAAAAAAGAAAAACTCAACAGTCTTGAAGAAGTTGACCCCACTTTAATCGAAACCTTTGAAAAATTAGGCATTCCCCTTTCGGAACAAAAACGCCTTTCTAACGTGGCCGTCGATGCTATCTTTGACAGCGTTTCTATCGCCACAACTTTTAAAGAAAAACTAGCAGAACAAGGGGTTATTTTCTGTTCTATTTCGGAAGCTTTACAGGAACATCCCGAATTAGTACAAAAATATCTCGGCAGTGTAGTCCCCGTGGGTGATAATTATTTTGCCGCTCTTAATTCGGCCGTTTTTAGCGATGGTTCCTTTGTTTTTATACCCAAAGGTGTCGTCTGTCCGATGGAATTGTCCACCTATTTTCGGATTAATAACGGTGAGACCGGACAATTTGAAAGAACTTTAATTGTCGCTGAAGAAGGGGCATCGGTAAGTTATTTAGAGGGTTGCACCGCTCCGATGTACGATAGTAATCAACTTCATGCCGCCGTCGTGGAATTAGTCGCCCTCGATAATGCGGATATTAAATATTCGACGGTGCAAAATTGGTACGCTGGCGATGCCAATGGTAAGGGAGGTATTTACAATTTCGTCACTAAACGGGGTCTTTGTAAAGGAGTTAATTCTAAAATTTCTTGGACGCAGGTGGAAACTGGTTCAGCGATTACTTGGAAGTATCCCAGTTGTGTCTTAGTCGGCGATAATTCCGTCGGGGAATTCTACTCAATTGCCCTAACTAATAACAAACAACAGGCCGATACAGGGACGAAAATGATTCACATTGGCCGCAACACCAAGAGTACCATTATTTCTAAGGGAATTTCGGCGGGTAATTCCCAAAATAGTTATCGCGGGTTAGTGAAAATGGGACCGAAAGCCAAGGGAGCAAGAAATTACTCCCAGTGTGATTCTATGCTGATTGGAGATAATGCCGAAGCTAACACTTTTCCCTATATTCAGGTGGATAACAACAGTGCTAAAGTAGAACACGAAGCTTCTACTTCTAAAATCGGTGAAGACCAATTATTCTACTTCGCACAACGGGGCATTTCCGAGGAAGATGCTGTCTCTATGTTAGTCAGTGGTTTCTGTAAAGATGTCCTCAGTAAATTACCGATGGAATTCGCCGCCGAAGCTGATAAACTCCTCAGTCTCAAGCTAGAAGGAACCGTCGGATAATCAATAAAGTAGGGTGGGTTAGGCGATAGCCGTAACCCACCAAAAGCTAAGTTAGGCGATAGCCGTAACCCACCAAAAGCTAAGTTAGGCGATAGCCGTAACCCACCAAAAGCTAAGACAATTTATCCATCAATTGATGATTCGCCGTCAACCACCAAAACTAATATTTTTGTTCTAGAAAAACATCTCATGAGTGAAGTAATTTTATCGGTAAAAAATCTGACCGCTAGTATTGACGGAAACCAGATTCTCAAAGGAGTTAACCTAGAAATTAAAGCAGGGGAAACCCACGCAATTATGGGGCGCAATGGCTCAGGAAAAAGTACCTTTTCCAAAGTAATCGCTGGACATCCCGATTATGAAGTAACTGGGGGAGAAATAATTTATAAAGGTGAAAATCTTTTAGACAAAGAACCCGATGAACGAGCGCTTATGGGTATCTTTCTCGCTTTCCAATATCCCTTAGAAATCCCCGGCGTTAGTAACCTCGATTTTCTTCGCGTTGCCTATAATGCCAGACAAAAACATCTAGGCTCGGAAGAATTAGATAGTTTTGACTTTGAGGAATTAGTCGAGAAAAAACTAGAAGTTGTCCAGATGAATCCTAGCTTTCTTGGCAGAAGTTTAAACGAAGGTTTCTCCGGTGGTGAGAAAAAACGTAATGAAATCCTACAAATGGCTTTATTAGAACCTACTTTAGGAATTCTCGATGAAATTGACTCCGGTTTAGACATCGATGCTTTGCGAATTGTTGCCCAGGGAGTCAATCACTTAGCTACTCCCGATAACGCTTTTTTACTTATCACTCACTATCAGCGTCTGCTCAACTACATTGAACCCGATGTTATTCATGTTATGTACGATGGGCGCATTGTCACCAGTGGCGGTAAAGAATTAGCCCTCGAATTAGAAAGAACTGGCTACGATTTCCTCGATGAACAAGTATTAGCCGTTAAATAATCTAGCTATCAGTTATCAGTTACCAGTTACCAGTTATCAGTATTCAGTTATCAGTTATCAGTATTCAGTATTCAGTATTCAGTATTCAGTATTCAGTATTCAGTATTCAGGAGTCGGGAGATAGGGTGGTCACTGCGTGCGCGTTACGGGGGGATTTAGGGGTTTAGGGAAATTTCAGCCAAATGCTCCACTACCCCACTACCCCACTACCCCACTACCCCACACCCCACACCCCACACCCCACACCCTACACCCTCTTTCAAGTCAGGAGATTATTTTTACTTATTCTCCCCCTCTCCTCTCTACCCTCTCCCCAATTCATAATTCATAATTCATAATTCATAATTCCCACACCCCAACCCCCACCCCCACCTACCAATGACAGCCATAATCACGAAACCTGAACAATCAGGAGAATTATTGTTAAAATTGTCGCGAGAAACGGTTCCCACTATCGATAACGGTAAAATTCTCGAATTAAGAGAATCGGGAGCCAGTAAAGCTCAAGAATTAGCCATTCCTGGCAGAAAAGACGAAGAATGGCAATTCACCGATTTAAGTCAACTCTGGGCGATCGATTTTCGCGCCCCCCAAACCGTTACAATCGATAAAAATGCCCTAGCTGTTTTTTTACTGCCCGAAGCCAAAAACAGCCACCTAGTCTTCGTTAACGGCATTTATCAGCCTGAATTGTCCGATATCTCCGCTTTACCCCCCGGTGTCAGCGTCAGCAATCTCGCCAATGCACAAAAAGATGTTCTTGTCAACTATCTAGGGAAAGAAAAAACCCCCGAATTTTTTACCGCACTCAACCAAGCTGGACTAAGCGATGGGGCAGTAATTCACGTCACCGCTAACACCGTCGTCACAACCCCGATACATCTCCTATTTATCACCGTTGTGGAGGAAATTCCCCGCTTTTATCAGCCCCATAGCCTAATCGTGGCGGAAACAGGAGCTAGTGTCAATATTATCGAGAATTACGGGGCTTTAGCCGAACATTGCTCCGATTTACCTGTAAATTACTCTTATTTTACCAACGCTGTCACAGAAATTTACCTCGAAGCCAACGCCGAGGTCATCCATACCAGAGTACAACGGGAATCGGGAGATGGTTTTCACATCGGACGCACGATAATTGAACAAGGACGCGATAGCCGTTACACTCTCAACGAGATAAATCTAGGAGCTAAACTCTGCCGTCATAACCTCGATATCCTGCAAAAAGGGGAACAAACCGAGACAAATCTGCACGGATTAGCCATGATTACCGGACAACAAACCGCCGATACCCACAGCGCCATCTATCTCAACCATCCCCACGGCATCGCCAACCAACTGCATAAATGTATCGTTGATGGTAGCGCTCACGCCATCTTTAATGGTAAAGTGTTTGTTCCCAAACCTGCCCAATTAACCAACGCCTCCCAGTTAAATCGGAATTTGTTAATTTCTAACAAGGCACGAGTCAACACCAAACCGGAATTACAAATTACCGCCGATAACGTCAAATGTTCCCACGGGGCAACCGTTAGCCAACTGGAAGCAGATGATTTATTCTATCTGCAAAGCCGGGGCTTAAGTGCCGACACTGCCCGCAGTTTGTTAATTGATGCTTTCTCGGCCGAGATTTTAGCTAAAATTCCTCTAGAATCCCTCCGCCAAAGATTGGGGCAATGTGTCGCCTGTCGCAGTGTGGAATAACTCTGCCGGGGTGGGTGTCAACCTGCCCAAAGTACCCCTCTGACTCCTGACTAAAATGACAATTATCCAAGAAAAAACCCTCGCCCAAAAAGTCCGCGCCGATTTCCCTATCCTCCATCAAAACGTACACGATAAACCCCTTATCTATCTCGATAGTGCCGCCACTTCTCAAAAACCCATTCAAGTATTAGAAACCCTGCGAAACTATTACGAAAAAGATAACGCCAATGTGCATCGGGGGGCGCATACTTTAAGTGTCCGGGCAACGGAAGCCTACGAAGGGGCCAGAGATAAGGTGGCTAGGTTTATTAATGCCGCTTCTCGTCAGGAAATTGTCTATACTCGCAACGCCACGGAAGCGATTAATTTAGTCGCCTACAGTTGGGCGTTAAATACCCTGAAAGCAGGGGATGAAATTATTCTCTCGGTGATGGAACACCACAGTAATTTAATCCCCTGGCAAATTGTCTGCCAAAAGACGGGGGCAGTGATTAAATATGTGCAGTTAACTAGCGAAGAAAGCTTTGATTTAGAACAATATAAATCCTTATTGTCGGACAAAACTAAATTAGTGGCTGTCCTCCATGTTTCTAATACATTAGGCTGTATTAATCCCGTTGCCGAAATAGTCAGCCTTGCCCATCAAGTCGGGGCGAAAGTATTAATTGATGCCTGTCAAAGTGTCCCCCATTTAGCCATTGATGTGCAGTCCATGGATTGTGATTGGTTGGTGGCTAGTGGTCATAAAATGTGCGCCCCCACCGGTATTGGATTTTTGTACGGCAAAGAGGCCATTTTAGAGGCAATGCCGCCCTTTTTTGGTGGTGGCGAAATGATTGCAGAAGTCTATTTAGACCATTTTACCTGTGCCGAACTGCCCCACAAATTTGAAGCGGGAACCCCCGCTATTGGCGAAGCGATTGCTCTCGGTGCTGCGGTAGAATATTTAATGGGTTTAGGGATGGATAATATTCATGCCTACGAGGAAGAATTAACCGCCCATTTGTTCAAAAAATTAGGAGAAATTGAGGGTTTAAGAATTTACGGGCCATCACCTAGTTTAACGGGCCAGGGTCGGGCTAGTTTAGCCGCCTTTAATGTGGAAGGGATTCATGCTAGTGATTTAGCCACTTTATTAGACCACGAAGGAATTGCTATTCGTTCCGGTCATCACTGTACCCAACCTCTACACCGCCTTTTTGATGCTTCCGGCAGCGCTCGGGCAAGTCTATATTTTTATAATACCCGCGAAGAAATTGATAGCTTTATTGTCGCTTTACAGGAAACTATCGATTTCTTTGCCAATTGTTTTTCTTAGGGGTATCTCTAGCCCTTTTCCCGTTCTTAAAGAGTGAAGGAAGTTACCTATTATTATCAAGGAATTTGTCCCGAAACGGGCGAGTTATTGCGCTTGCCCCGCACTCTTTTGGCTGAAAAAATAGCCCAAGATTTGATGACAACTATCACCAATCCTCAAGGTAAAATGTATGGAATTTTGTTAGGAGAAAATGCCGCTGGCGAAATAGAAGTTTTAAAAGCTTTTTCTGGACAGGGAGAAGCCGATGGCTGGGTTCCGTCTCTGGTGGGTAGAGAAAAAATTGTGCTGGAAGAAAAGCGAGTTTTGCAACTTTTAGAAACAATTAAACAGGAAATTATTGACCTACAATCAATTCCCGAACTTAATTTATATCGACTCAATCAAGCAAATTTTGAGTGCAAAATACAAGCTTTACAGCAACAACATCAAAACCATAAACAGGAACGATATAGGTTAAGAAATTTAGGAGATTTAAACCCAGAAGAATTAGAAAATTTAAATAATATCAGTCGTCAGGAAAAAAGAGCAAGAAAGCAATTAAAACAGGAACAAAAACAAGTTTTAAAACCCTTAATTGAGAAAATAAACTTCGCCAATCAGAGAATTATTGAACTTAAGCAACAGCGGAGGAACCTCTCCAAACAGTTACAGGAATTGCTGTATCAATCCTACTGTTTAAATAACTTTTCTGGACAATCTCTCTCCTTGGCTAAATTGATGGGCAGTAATTTGTTACCAACAGGAACAGGAGAATGTTGCGCCCCAAAATTATTAAATTATGCCGCTATGAAAGGATTAAAACCCATCGCTATGGCCGAATTTTGGTGGGGAGAATCGAATCGAGATAGAAAACAGGGAGAATTTTATGGCGCTTGTCAAGAAAGATGTCAACCTCTCATGGGTTTTTTACTCTCTGGTTTACGTTCATCCCTAGAAATTATCTACGAAGACGAGGGAATAATTGCTATTAATAAACCTGCGGGATTATTATCGGTAGCAGGACGTTATCAAGATAGTCAAGATGCCGTGGTCAATCGTTTTCGTCGTCAGGGAAAAAATCTCATTCCCGTTCATCGTTTAGATCGAGAAACTTCTGGTATATTATTACTGGCTAAAAGTTTAGATATTTATCGTTGTTTATCCCAACAATTTCAACGGCGAGAAGTGGAGAAAATCTACGAAGCTATACTATCAGAAATTATTGAGCGAGAATCGGGTATAATTGACCTACCTCTCTGGGGAAATCCGCAAAATCGACCCTATCAAACTGTGGATTGGCAAAGGGGGAAAGCTAGTCAAACCTATTTTAAAGTTGTCGGTAAAGAAGGCAATTATTCTCGCCTCGAATTTATTCCCTATACGGGAAGAACCCATCAAATTCGCGTTCATAGTCAAGCGGGATTAGGGATAGGAATTTTAGGCGATCTTTTGTATAATGGTAAGCAGTCTGACCGTTTATACCTACACGCTAAACAATTATCTTTTCGTCATCCTCAGACCGAAACTAAAATTGATCTAATCATTCCCACCCCCTTTTGAGAGCTATAATTGCTAACAGCCAAAAACTAGCTATAATAACCCGATTTAAGTAGGGTTTGCGGCAAAAAGTTTGTTGGTGGGGGTAGGAGTCAGGAGTCAGGAGTCAGTGGCCGGTCGTTTCAGGCTTTGTTGCCCTTGTTTTTTGTACCAAGCGATGTACCACAAGAAGGATAATGCAAGGTTTTTGAAAGTCCCAATCCTATTTTCGCAGCACTAACATCGGACTTTAACAGGTCAAAAGCCTTATTTTAAAAGGGTTTTACCATTATTCAGCAGCCCCTAATTATAACCAGCCACTTACTGACATGGGTACAAGGTCAGCCAGACAATAAATAGGGCAAGCTCCCTAGGGAGCGCAATTTGGTCATTTAGGGATCGCTGACTGAAACTTCTGATCTTCTTGAGGAATATATGGCATCAGGTTACTAAGGTCAATGGTAGGATTACCACTAAAAGTTCCTTGCTGACCGTAAAATGACCTGAGCATCGCTGCAACAATACGCGCTTTGGCAATATACTTTCCATAACTTTCGGGTTGAATATTAGGGTGTTGAGAAATTAAGTCGGTTTCTTCCGTCCGTAATTCATCGATTTTTTGGTTGAGTTCTTCGTAAGAATTTGGCTCTGTAACTTTTCCTCCTAGATAGACAGCGTTGCTCAGTCCAAGAATAGAAAGAAAGTTTGATGGTAAAGTAAAATTCGCCAGATCTGAACCAATACCGACCAATAAGCTAGCAGCCACCAACAAGCTAAAACCTGATAGTTGAAAGCTGTAAACATCCAATGATCCACCACTTTTGATTAAGTCGCTCCATTTTGCATCGTCTAATTTTGGTTTTCCCCCCTCGTAACCTTTTTCACCAATGGTCAGCCATTGATGATTTCGCAACCAGGCCCAATTAGAGAATGTCAGTCGTTTATTTCCCAATGCGATAACCTTGGAACCAGTTGTGCCAACGGCACTGATACCTAGTAGTAAAAGAATGTCATCTGATAGCCCACTCAGCGCTCCACAACTGGCCAGGGTGTATAGAAGTCGAAATAGCACCACTAAGGTGAAACCAAAAATTTGAAAATTGGAAAGACTAGCTTGACCAAACTGTCCTGCTGTCAAAGCTACAGGCTTAACCCATAATTTGCTAAAATTATAGTTGTTGTCCAAGCTTACCGACAAAACAGTAATTGTATAGAAACCCAAAACACCCCCTAATGCTATGAGGAACGGGAAGAGAGAAAACTTTGCACCAGTCCCACATTGAATTTGAGGGGAAGGTGTTGTCGTAACAGTTGGGGAGGTAGTTTGAGGGGAAGGTGTTATAGTAACAGTTGGGGGGAGAGTTTGGGCTAAGGCACTGTTAACTAATCCATAGGGAAAAGTCAGAAAAACAGTAGCTAATAATACAGCAAGTATCGATTTAACAATTGATTTTTTCATTGTTATTCACCTCTTTTTCCTGGCTAAAACTGGAGCGATGTATGGGGTTTTAGGTTCAATTATGCCCTTTACCTCCTTTGATTCAATGGTTGGCAAATCTTCATATTTTTGACTCCTTGATAACTTCAACAGAACGGTTAACGAAGGCAGGGGGCAGGGGTCAGTTTTTGTAACGGGGATTTATGCCCTGCTTCAAAAACTTTTCGCCTTAAGGTGAGGTTTTCGACCCGATTTTTTCGCTCAATTGCTCGAATGAATGAGCATGGTGCATTCCCAAAAAACTATCGGTGCGGCAGTAGGAGCCACATCAGGGAAGGCACTCTACAGCTATGGCAATCGCACTCCTAGGAATAAGCAGTGTTAGACATCTTTTAGCTCTTCAAACCTTGACAAGAGCCTAGGAGGAACTAAGAAAATCATTTTAATGCGAGAGTTGATCGGTTTTGTTTCAATCTTGATGAATTTTGGTTGGAAATTATCTCCATTCTCATCCTTAGATTTGACGAAAGCAAAACAGGTAAATTCAATAGATTTAAGGAATTCAAGGAGCTTGTTTGTCGGATAAATTTCCGACAAGACCAAAGGTTGATCTCGAATTAGAAGATTTTTGCCACCAATTAGTATATCGAAGTCTGCCCCTTCAGCATCTGTTTTGATACAGGAAACACTCAGTGACGGATAATCAGACATCAATTGATCTAAAGTATTTACCTTGACTGTCACCTTGTTCTCTTGGGTACTATGCCTAACCAGCGAATTTAGTTCAGGTATTGAGTTCAAATTAAGATCCATAGTGCCAGGCTCGGGAAAAAGTGCTTCTTCTAGAACATGACAATTGGGAAACTGGGAAAGATTTCTCTTTAAGTGTTCAACCATTCTCGGATCGGGTTCAAAGGCATAAACCTGATTAGATGAAGGAGCAGCCAGTAAACTGTAATAACCAATATTAGCCCCAACATCAATAAAGTCTTTATTAATATCTAAGAACCGATGAAGGATAATTTCATATCCCCAATCTAACTTGCTTCCCTCGAGGAAAATTTCCGTTCCGAATCGACTATTATAGGGCAGAGTCATTTCTACATTATTAAATAGAACCATTTTCTGGTTGAGCTTGGTTATTTTATAAAATGCTCGTACTACATAGCGGGATAGGAAATCCCAGCCGCCAATCTCTCGAACCAATCCAAGAAAATAACTGAACTTATGCAAATAAGTAGTTTCTTTAAACATATACTCTCACTTCAAGTTAGCCATGGAGGCATCTAAATATTAATTATACCGCTCTCTGCGGTCGAGCCTCCTCCTCTGTCCTACTATCCTACCCCATCGGTCCGACACCCCCTCAATAAAACCCAATACCGCACTGTGGGGTCTAATCACTATCGATGCCTAGGTACTTATGAACTATGGCATTGATATTCTCGATTTTAATTAAAATGACTATAGTTATGAATCGTTAAATGTCATGTTAAAGAATGTTAGGCTTTTCTTCCGATTGTTGTTGACAGCCTTATTGTTAACTATTGTTTATTCTGTGTTCTCACTTGCGACAACGAACTTGGCAACACAGCAGCCAATAAATTGGAAAATTGTCATTGCTCCACAGTTTGATGATGCTGGCTCTTTTTCGGAAGGATTAGCTAAGGTCGGAACAGGAAAACCCTTAGATATAGATACATATTATGGTTTCAAAGAGATCGATAACTATGGTTATATTGACTTAAAAGGTAAAATAGTAATTCCCCTCCAATTCAAACAAGCGGGGGATTTTTCATCAGGTTTGGCTTGGATTGGCATAGATTCTGATGGGAATGGAAGTGTAGAGCGATATGGTTACATAAATCAAACAGGAAAAACTGTAATTGAGCCACAATTTGAGGACGCTGGTAACTTTTCATCGGGATTAGCACCAGTGAAAATTGATAATAAATGGGGCTATATTAACAAGCAAGGGAAGATAATGATTTCCCCTCAGTTTGATTCAGCCTCAGAATTTGCTCAAGGGTTAGCTGTGGTAGGAAAAGAGACAGAAGAACCAGATTATTCTTACCAACAAAAGTACGGTTATATTAACCAAAAAGGAGAGCTAGTGCTTCCTTTTAAATTCTCTATTGCTTATAACTTTTCTGAAGACTTAGCCGCCGCACAATCTCAATCTGGTAATGGATATATTAATCAAGAAGGCAAATTTGTCATTAATCGTCCTGATTTTGATACTTTTGTTTCGGGAAATTTCTCATCAGGATTAGCCTCTGTAGAACTGAATGAGGGAGCTTGCTCGGCTGCCAACTATTGCGATTATAGCTATATCGATAAAACTGGGAATGTAGTTATTAAATCGCCCGAAGATGATCCCGAAGATGATGTAGATTTGACAGGGACGCAGAGTTTTTCTGAAGGGTTAGCTGCTGTAGCCACCAGTGGTGGAGGTAGAGATGCCGGCGGCTGGTATCCTGCTACTAATTGGGGTTATCTCGACAGAAACGGCAAATTTGTTATTTCCCCCCAATTTGATGATGCGGGCAGTTTTGCTGAAGGTCTAGCACCAGTAAAAATTGAAGGGAAGTACGGTTATATTGCTCTTGGGGCAAGAATTCTCAAAATTGACAAAGTAGTAAAATACTGTATTGATAAAAAGTGTCCTCCACCCCCTTAACTAGGGCGGTTTAATCACCTCAATTTGGGCATAATTACCGCAGAGGGTAGTCTAGCACCCCAACCGAGCAGCTTCTAGCACATTTAAGGTAAAGGGGAAATTAAGAATTGTTGCCATTCTACAACCAAACGTCTAGAATGGTCATTAATTTTTGTGCATGGTCGGGTCTTCTAACCGAAGGCATTGACGAAAAACACATTGTATCTGTCCTAGAGGCACTATGAAAAAGCTTAAGCAATACTGGACTGCTGAAGCACTGGAAAAAGACTTAGGCGATCCTCATATACAAAAAAGGGCGATCAAGTGATCGCCCTTTTCTCCTACTAAATAACCAAAATTATCTCAAGATATACACCAGTAAAAACAGGATAATCCAGACCACATCGACGAAATGCCAGTATAATTCTGCTGCTTCCACACCAAAGTGAGATTGACTAGAATAGTGGTCTTTTTGACGAGAACGCCAGAGAACAGATAGAATCAGCACTAAACCAAAAGTAACGTGGAGACCGTGGAATCCGGTTAAGGCATAAAAAGCGCTGGTGAAAACATTAGTTGTCAGACCGAATTCAGCGTGATAATATTCGTATCCTTGACCACAAAGGAAGATAATTCCCATCAGAGCAGTAATGCCGAACCACAATTGTAAACCGGCATTATTGTTTTGTTTAATCGCCTTTTGTCCTATGTGCATAACAAAACTACTGGACACCAGAATAATCGTGTTAATTGTCGGTAGGGTTAACTCTAATTCTGGCGTGCCGGCGGGGGGCCAAACGGGTAACATGGTACGGTAGAACAAGAAAGCGGCAAATAAGCCTAAAAAGATGGAACTTTCCGCCACTAGAAACAAAACCACACCGAATAAGCGATGATCTGGGTGGCCATGATGTCCGTGTTCCACCGTTTCCTGATGATAATTGACAGAGAGTTGAGAATCTTCGAGCGTTGAACCTTGCATAATTGAATATCCTTAGTTTACACGGGAGACGGGAAGCTTTTTTTCAGTGATCAGTGGGAAGTGGGAAGTGGGAAGTGGGAAGTGGGAAGCTTTTTTTCGGTAAACAGCAATCAGTGAACTGATAACTGATAACTGATAACTGATAACTGATAACTGATTATTGCGATTCTGCGCCCACTTCGGCCAGCAGATCTTGTACTGATTCCTCTTCTTCCGATTCCTCCATATCAATACCGTAATCGTAGGGGCCGGACCAAAGAATCGGCATTTCCTCGAAATTCTCGATAATTGGGGGAGAGGAGGTTTGCCATTCTAGGGTTAAAGCGCGCCAAGGATTACGGCCGGCGGGTTGACCTTTAAAGGCACTCCAGACCATATTAATAGCGAAGGGAATACTCGATATACCGAGAATATAAGCCCCTGCGGTACTAAGAACATTTAAACCCTGAAACTGCACATCATACAGAGCAATACGACGGTTCATACCCAATAATCCCAATTCGTGCATCGGCATGAAAGTTAAATTCAAACCGATAAAAGTGAGAACAAAGTGGATACGACCGAGAGTTTCGTTATACATCCGTCCGGTCATTTTCGGGAACCAATGGTAAACGGCAGCAAATAGGGCCATTGCCGTACCACCAAATAGTACATAGTGGAAGTGACCGACGACAAAATAGGTATCGTGGACGTGGATATCGAAGGGAACGGAAGCCAACATAATCCCGGTCAAACCACCGATGAGGAAAGAAGACAGGAAACCGATCCCAAATAATAAAGACGTATTGAGACTAAGTTTACCCCCCCAAAGGGTGGCACACCAACTAAAGATTTTAATGCCCGTGGGAACGGCGATTAACATGGTTGCCGCCATGAAAAACATCCGTAACCAGCCGGGGGTGCCGCTGGTGAACATATGGTGGGCCCAAACGATTAAACCCAAGAAACAGATGGTGAGACTGGAATAGGCGATCGCTCGATAACCAAAAATCGGTTTACGCGCATGAACCGGTAATATCTCCGATATCGTGCCGAAAAAGGGCAAGATCATGATATAAACGGCAGGATGGGAGTAAAACCAGAACATATGCTGATAAACCACCGGATCGCCGCCGCCAGCGGGATTAAAAAAGCTCGTGCCGGCGATTAAATCAAAGGACAAGAGAACAAGAGCAGAAGCGAGAACGGGGGTGGAAAGCAGTACCAGAGTCGAGGTGGCCAGCATTGCCCAACAAAATAGCGGCATACTGTACAAATCCATCTCAGGAATCCGCATTTTCAGGATCGTGGTGATGAAATTAATCGAGCCTAAAATCGAAGAAGTCCCGATCAATAAAAGGCTCAAAATCCACAATTCCTCCCCCCATTTGCCGCTAATTAAGCTCAAAGGTGGGTAGGAAGTCCAACCGGACTGGGGTGCGCCGACAAAGAAACTGGATAATAATAGCAGCCCGCCGGGGGGGTTAAGCCAGAAAGCCACAGCGTTAAGACGAGGAAAAGCCATATCTTCCGCCCCAATCATCAGGGGAATGAGATAATTGGCAAAACCTGCCCCAACCGGAACGATCCAAAGAAAGATCATGATCGTTCCGTGCATGGTCATGAATTGGTTATATAGTTCCGGGGAGACAAAATCGGGGTCAGGAGTGGCTAATTCCGTCCGCAGCACTTCCGCGAAAGCACCGCCAATAAAGAAGAAAAGAAAGGCAGTCACCAGATATTGAATCCCGATGACTTTATGATCGGTGCAGAAAGTAAAGTAATCGGTCCACTTGCGGTGATGGATCACCTCGGGAACGGTTGCTGGGGTGGTTATTTCCGTTGATGCTGTCATAATACCAAGATTTTAGATGACAAGAAAAATTACATTTGCTGCTGATGGGCAACTTGGGCGAGGATTTCACCATTTATGCCCATTTCTTCGGTGTAGGGGGTCAAATATTGACTATCAGAGCGATCTTTAGCGGTCATAGCTACGGTTTGATCGCTGTCAACTTCGGCGATCGTGTTATCCTGCACCCATTGGTCGTAATCCCCTTGGGAGTGAACCACAAAGCTAGATTTCATACCGCCGTGATAAGCCCCGCAAAGTTCCGCACAAATGATCGGATATTGACCAATTTGGTTGGATGTGAACGATAACACCGTTTCCTGTCCGGGGATAACGTCCTGTTTTAGACGCAATTGGGGAACCCAGAAAGCATGGATCACATCTCCCGCTTCCATATTCAGTTGCACGGGGCGATTGACGGGAGCGTGCAGTTCCCCAGAAACAATGCCAGTTTCGGGATAGGTGAAGATCCAAGCGTATTGAATACCTTTAACATTGACCACTAGGGGGGGAACTCCTTCACCATCGTAGGAATTGCCGATACCTAGGGCTACTCTGCGATCGCCGCCCATGGCCATCATCGTGCCGTGGTGATGACCGTGGTGGGCGATTTCTCCTTTGCCACCCTTGGAAATCAAGGGATCGAGACCGCCGATATTGTTATAAATCTCGAAGCTATAGACGGCAAGGATAAAAACGATTACCGTCGGGATGGCTGTCCAGAAGATTTCTAGGGGGACATTGCCCTCCACTGCCGGTCCGTCGGTTTGATCCCCCGGTTTACGGCGAAAGCGAATCACTATATAGATAATCACGCCTTCAACTATTAAAAATAGTCCCGTGGCGATGGTCATCATCAGATTAAAGATATTATCTATCTCCTGAGCATCTTCGGAAGCGGCCACAGGCATTAAGCCATGATTTTGGCCATACCAGAGACTAATTAAGGTTAGGGTGATCCCGAGTACGAGCGTCAGGATACTGCTGGGAATTTTCACGGTCTTTTCAATATTTTCAATAGTGGCTACTTATTCAAGGCTAAAACATGATTCCCCTATAGATGGGAAATTTAACCGGCATCTTCTGAGAATTTCATCTTTTCTTTGGGATCGTTTTCGGGGAAAGTATTTTAAATAACTAATTTTTATATCTTATTCTGAGTTTATGTAAACAAATGTAACGGAAATGGCCAGAAATCTAAAGAATATCTAAAAGGTTTTACCGGTCGTAAAAAAACTCATTCACAGTGATAACTAACTGGCAAACAAAGCCATGATCTTTGATGACAGACTCCTGGAGAACAGGCAAACCGATGACCGAATCTGTTTTTAACCCGACACCCCTAAGAGAAACCGGCAATATTCAGGTGTGGATGCGCCGCTTAGTCTGGAAAATTGCGATCGCTACTTTCGCCCTCATGGTGGTGGGCGCTGCCACCAGAGTTATGAACGCCGGTTTAGCTTGTCCCGATTGGCCTCTCTGTTACGGTCAATGGATTCCCAGTCAGCAGATGAATCTACAGGTATTTCTGGAGTGGTTTCATCGTCTCGATGCCTCTTTGATCGGGTTTAGTACGCTCGCTCTCGTCGGTCTGTCTTGGTGGTATCGTCGCCATCTTCCCCCTTGGCTGTTGCCCTCGGCGATCGCTGCCTTGTCTTTAATTCTCCTGCAAGGAGTCCTGGGAGGATTAACCGTCACCCAATTACTGCGATTTGACATCGTAACGGCCCATTTAGCCACAGCTTTGCTCTTTTTTGCCACCCTAATCGTCATTGCTATCGGTCTGACTCCCTACCGTGGCACAGGTACGGTCGGAAAACTAACCGGGATGGGAATGGTCGCCACCGGTCTAGTTTATCTGCAATGTCTCCTCGGCGGTCTCGTCGGTTCCCGTTGGGCTGCCCATCAGTGTTTAACGGTTTCCCAACTCTGCACCGTGATGAATAGCCACATTATCGGGGTTTTTCCCGCCACTATCTCGGTTTTAACCCTAGTTTTCTTCGCTTGGCGAACTGCCGCTATCCATCCTCTCCTCAGAAAACTAGCTTTTAGTGCCGGGGGATTAGTCGCCCTACAGGTATTTTTGGGCGTTGCCACCCTGAAACTGCATCTACAGGTGGAACCCTTAACCATTACCCACCATAGCATCGGTGCGCTATTGGTGGCAACCCTCGTCGCTTTTACCACTTTCGCCCTTCGCGATCGTTCTTTCGCGCCTAAGTAACCAGACACAATTAATTGCACATATCTAACCACCTCTTGCATGAGTGCCTCTTGCCTTTTGCCCATCCTAACCAAGAAGTTAATTTTGTCCCATTACTTATAAGCCATCTCTAAGGATTTAATCACGATGACTGGAACTCAAGCCCTTCGCCACCACGATAATTTTTTACAAGTCGCTAAAAGTTATTATCAACTCACCAAACCCCGAATTATTCCTCTACTGCTGATTACTACGGCCGCTTCTATGGAAATCGCCTCTAAAGGTCAGGTTTCCCCCCTCTTACTCTTTCTTACCCTCCTCGGTGGCACTCTCGCCGCCGCCGCCGCTCAAACCTTAAACTGCATCTATGATCGCGACATCGATCACACCATGCTTCGCACCCGCGCCCGTCCTATTCCCTCCGGTCGCGTGCAACCCCTCCACGCCCTCATTTTTGCCCTCGTTTTAGCCTCCCTTTCCTTAGCACTTTTTGTCTTTTTTGTCAATACTTTGAGCGGATTTTTAGCAATGACCGGCATCGCATTTTATATGCTGATTTATACTCATCTGCTCAAGCGTCATAGTGTCCAAAATATTGTTATCGGCGGTGCGGCTGGCTCGATTCCTCCCCTCGTCGGTTGGGCGGCAGTAACGGGCGATCTCGGTTGGATTCCTTGGATTTTATTCGCCATTATTTTCCTTTGGACTCCTCCCCATTTTTGGGCTTTAGCTTTAATGATCAAGGATGATTATGCAGAAGTGGATATCCCGATGATGCCCGTGGTTAAAGGGGAAGAAGCCACTAGCGAGCAGATTTGGCTCTATACTTTAATCGTCGTTCCTTTCACTTTCCTCCTGATTTATCCCTTGGCTGCCTGTGGTGTGGTTTATGGTGTAGCGGCTTTAATTTTAGGGTTTGTTTTCCTGAAAAAAGCTTGGCGATTAAAACAGAATCCTTTTGACCGGGACATGGCTCGATCGCTGTTTAAATATTCCATTCTTTACATGATGTTATTATGTACAGCTATGGTGATCGATAGTTTACCCATGACCTCTCGTCTCCTCGCTACAATTGCCAGTTTATTCTCCTGTAGTTAATCTCAGTTATCAGTTATCAGTTATCAGTTATCAGTTATCAGATGTGAGTTTTCAGTTCACTGATTACTGTTTACTGAAAAACCCCATCTCCCCAATTCATAATTCATAATTCATAATTCATAATTCATAATTCTCCCATCTCCCCAATTCATAATTCATAATTCATAATTCATAATTCTCCCATCTCCCCAATTCATAATTCATAATTCATAATTCATAATTACCCCCGACTATTGATTGCGACTCAGGGAGTTAATTCGCTCGATTACTTGGGCTAAGATGTCTTGTAATTGTCGGTCTTGATGCTGGGAAAGGTTAATTTTATCACAGCTATAAATAACGGTGGTGTGATCTTTGCCGCCAAATTCTTCGCCAATGCGCGGTAAGCTTAAATCCGTGTGTTGACGCATTAAATACATCCCAATCTGTCGGGCAAAACTAATTTCTCGTCGGCGGGAATTTCCCTTTAGATCGGCGATCGAGAGTTGAAACTTTTCCGCTACTACCGCCATAATAATCTCAGGAGAAGTGGAAATTTTGGCCATTGGTGGATTTAAAACCGGCGCGATATTTTCCACCGTCATCGGCAATCCGGAGATAGAAATATAAGTAGTAGCCCGGATTAATGCCCCCTCTAATTCGCGAATATTAGAAGTATAATTAACGGCAATATATTCGATAACTTCTCGTGGGAGACGCAGATTTTCGTACTCGGCCTTTTTTTGTAAAATTGCCATACGAGTTTCGATATCCGGTGCTTGGATATCGGCGACTAATCCCATAGAAAAGCGAGAAATTAAACGATCCTGTAAACTGGGAATCTGTTTGGGCAGGCGATCGGAGGCTAAAACCACCTGTTTTCCCGCTTCGTGCAGGGTATTAAAGGTATGAAAAAATTCTTCTTGAGTGTATTCTTTTCCTTCAATAAATTGCAGATCATCTACTAATAATATGTCAGCATGGCGATAATGATTACGAAAACTTTCCATACTATCTTGACGAATAGCGGTGATTAAATCATTCGTAAATTGTTCCGTCGATACATAAAAAACCCTAGATTGAGGATATAATTCCAGACGATAATGACCGATGGCCTGCATTAAATGGGTTTTACCCAATCCCACCCCACCACAGAGAAAAAGCGGGTTAAATTCGCGTCCGGGTAATTCCGCCACCGCTAAAGCAGCCGCGTGGGCCATGCGATTAGTTGGACCGACAACAAAACGGGAAAAATTATATTTAGGGTTAAGTTGATTACTGGGGGGTAATTCTGATTCTAAGCTACTGTTAGGCTGGAAAATAGCAATCGAATCGCCCTGTTCTGCCGTTAGTTGAATCTCGACGGGATAACCGACGATATCCTCCACTACTTCGGCAATTGTTGACAGATAATTTTTCTGAAGATGGTTAAGAATAAAAGGATTGGCAGCCTGAATTACTAAGCGATCGTTTTGCCATTCTTTAACCGTCGCCGTTTGAAACCAAGTCTCGAAAGCGGGACGGGTTAATAGTAATTTTAGACGCTCTAGGAGATTATGCCAAAGTTGTTGGGCGCTGCTATCCACGATTAATTTTGATTAACAAAGTTGCTCTAGTGCTGCTGTGGGGAAACCTTATCAGTTTAGCGAGATTTTGCCGTTGACGATAAAATATTTTTCAGAGGGAAACAATTAATCTTTAGACAGATGACACAAGTTTTAACGATCACCCAATTAGGAAATCCAATTTTACAGCAAAAAGCACCGGAGATCGATAATTTTCTCGATGCTGACTGTCAAAATTTGATCGATTCCCTGATTACCACCGTACAAGCTGCCCACGGGGTGGGAATTGCCGCGCCCCAAGTTGCTCGGTCTCTACGTCTGTTTATCGTTGCTTCTGGTCCCAATCCTCGTTATCCCGACGCTCCGATCATGCCGGCCACTGCCATGATTAATCCTCGCATTTTGCAGGTGAGCGAGGAAATGGTCAAGGGTTGGGAAGGTTGCCTCAGTGTCCCCAATTGGCGCGGTTTTGTCCCCCGTCATCAGTGGATCGAGGTGGCCTATTATGATCGCAATGGTCAGGAAATCCGTCAAGTTTTCGGGGATTTTGTGGCGCGCATCTTTCAACACGAATACGATCATCTGGAAGGAATCCTCTTTCTCAATCGCCTTGCTTCTCCGGCGGATTTATACTCGGAGGAAGAATACCAAAAAATCAGGAATATTGCTGAATATAAGCGATAAAATCGCAAAATCTGCCTATCTCTTCAAAATAAGTTAAATAACCTAACGGGAATATTTTATCTCGCGACAAAATTTTTGTTGGTAAATCTAAATTTTTTGTTAAAATGATAACGATTATCATTTTAGGTAGGACGACCAAGCAAACAAATGAACTACTTGACAAAATAAACTAATTGTGGTTTGGAATTCTACCCTCAATTAACTAGGGAGATACTCAAGACTTTTTCGGTGACTAGGAAAATCAATTTTTCCAAGTTTCGCCACGGAGATAACCCCAAAGACGAGGGAATAACCCGATAGCTTTCATTAGTTATCGTCTAGATGCCCAGAAAAATAAATACTCTAGCAAAGGGTATTTATTAACATTGGTAAAATCAGAAAACTTGGCCGATCAATTAACTATTGCAGTCTGTAAAAATATCTATGACCTTAGCTAAGTCCAAAGCAATTTTCGACAATGATGACTACAATCACTTTCCCGAAGTGATTACCGAACCTAAATCGCCGGTATCGGAAGCCGAGATGATGCAAGCGGTAAGAACACTGCTGTTAGGATTAGGAGAAGATCCCGATCGCGAAGGTTTACGAGACACTCCTAAACGAGTAGTAAAAGCCCTAAAATTTCTCACTTCTGGTTATCAGCAATCCCTCGATGAATTGCTGAATGGGGCAGTTTTTCATGAGGAGGCTAACGAGATGGTTTTAATCCGAGACATCGATATTTTTAGCTCCTGTGAACACCATATTTTACCGATAATCGGCCGCGCTCATGTTGCCTATATTCCTAACGGGAAAGTGATCGGTTTATCGAAAATTGCCCGCATCTGTGAAATGTACGCCAGACGACTGCAAGTACAGGAACGTTTAACCGCACAAATTGCCGATGCTTTGCAAGGATTACTACAACCTCAAGGGGTAGCTGTGGTGATTGAAGCGACTCATATGTGTATGGTAATGCGCGGGGTTGAAAAACCCGGTTCTTGGACTTCTACGAGTGCCGTGCGCGGTATTTTTGCCGATTCTGCTAAGACTCGTCAAGAGTTTATGAGTTTGATTCGTCATAGTCCCGATTTTCACTAATTACTCAGGGGGATTGGGATTATTTGATCATCCTATCCCCAGTTTTTTCCTAGGTAAAAAACCAGAGTCAAGGCAGCTATTTACTGTTTACTTTTTATTTTTGACGCGCTGTTAAGTAGTCGGACATAAATTCTGTTGTCTATCTTAAGAAATGTAAATTGCCGCAATTCTTACTGACTCCTGACGACCGACTCCTTACCCCACGGTTAACTTTACTTTTGTTCAACTACTTATCATGCTGATTCGTCCCCGTCGTCTTCGTTATACTCCAGCGATTCGCCGTCTTGTTCGTGAAACCGAATTAACCGTTAATGACTTGATTTATCCCCTCTTTATCATGGAGGGAGAAAATCAAAAGGTGGCTATTCCTTCTATGCCCGATTGTTATCGTTATTCCCTCGATTTATTGCTCAAAGAAGTGGTTAATGCCTATAACTTAGGCATTAATGCCATCGCTCTTTTCCCCTTGATTGCCGAAGATAAAAAAGATAATTTCGGCAGAGAAAGTTATAATCCCGATGGTTTAGTGCCAAGGGCAGTGAAAGCGATCAAAAAAGAAGTCCCTGAAATAATTATTATCACCGATGTAGCCCTCGATCCTTTTTCGATTTATGGTCATGATGGTATTGTGGAGGACGGTAAAATTCTCAACGATGAAACCCTAGAAGTTTTAGTGAAAATGTCGCTCTCACAAGCGGCAGCCGGGGCTAATTTCGTCGCTCCTTCCGATATGATGGATGGTAGGGTTGGGGCGATCCGTCGAGCTTTAGATGCGGCTGGCTATTTAGATGTGGGAATTCTCGCTTATACGGCTAAATATGCCTCTGCTTATTATGGTCCCTTCCGAGATGCCTTAGAATCAGCACCAAAATTTGGTGATAAGAAAACCTATCAAATGGATGGGGCTAATAGTCGGGAAGCGTTACGGGAAGCCAGTTTAGATATAACAGAAGGGGCAGATATTATTATGGTTAAGCCCGCTCTGGCCTACCTCGATATTATCCGTCGTCTGCGCGATAGTAGTCATCTTCCCGTCGCCGCTTACAACGTCAGTGGTGAATACGCAATGATTAAAGCGGCGGCAAAACAGGGCTGGATTGACGAAAAAAGTCTGATTTTGGAAACTTTAATCAGTATGAAACGAGCGGGGGCCGATTTGATTTTGACCTATTTTGCTCTCGATGTGGCATTAATGAAACAGGAAAGCCGATTTTAGGGTTTTTGCCAGCGAAATTGATAGACATTATCCTGCGCTCCCCATACCTGCCGACCAAGGCTATCATAACCTCGATCGCTGGTATCCATGCCCTGGGAATGTAGAATAATTGTATTAGTTATTTTCACCGCACCTCTGGCATTAGTGGAACAACCCTGGGGGGGAGTTTCTCCCCGATACCCCCCCGCTATCGGTTTTAAAAACACAGTACACACCGACTCGCCCAAATCTGATACATTTAATTTTCTTTCTGTCAAGTCTTTGTTACAAAAATTAATAAAGTTGGCGGCATTATTTAACTTATAAGCTTTTGATTCCACAGTGGAATTATCGGGGCTAGGTTGAATGACTAAAATTCTTTGACGATAGGGTTGATTTAAGCGATCGATAATTGCCTGTTCCTGATAAAGATAAATACTATCCTGTTTGGGGGAAAAATCCACGGCACAGGTGGTCATTTGCACCTTAGCAATGCGGGGGTTAGTCTGCGCTTGTTGCGTCGTATCCATCACCCCAATTAAATGATTAGCCACCCCCTGCACTTGCGGATTAAGGGGCAAAGATTGAGTGAGAAAAAATCCTAGGGCGATCGAAGTTTTCAGCATGAGCAGAGGCTTGATTCCGGTTAGTCTCTAATTAGCTTAAACTAATAAGCAGCAAGAGCAAAAATACCCCTTTTCCCATGGCTAATCATCTGGCTGCATCCGAAAGTCTTTATCTGCGAAAACACGCCGAAAACCCGATCGATTGGTGGTATTGGTGTGACAGCGCCCTAGAAATTGCCAGGAGAGAAGATAAACCGATCTTTCTGTCGATCGGTTATTCTAGCTGTCATTGGTGTACGGTTATGGAAGGAGAAGCGTTTTCCGATCGGGCCATTGCCGATTATCTCAATCAGTATTTTTTGCCGATCAAAGTTGATCGCGAGGAAAGACCAGACATCGATAGCATCTATATGCAAGCATTGCAGATGATGGTCGGTCAAGGGGGTTGGCCGCTGAATGTCTTCCTAACACCCGATAGTTTAATTCCCTTCTATGGTGGCACCTATTTTCCCGTGCAACCGCGCTTTAACCGGCCCGGTTTTCTGCAAGTGTTGCAATCGGTACGTCGTTATTATGACGAGGAAAAGGAGAAATTAAGCAAATTCACGGCCGAAATGCTGGGCGCACTGCGTCAATCAGCTATTTTACCGCGAGCAGAGACCAATTTAGCCGAACCTTCCCTTTTAGCCACAGGAATCGAGACAAATACAAAGGTGATTCGGGTTAATCCCAATAACTACGGTCGGCCCAGTTTTCCGATGATTCCATATTCTCATCTGGCTTTGCAGGGTAGTCGCTTTGGTGACGATTTTGACGATTCCCTCCGGCAAGCGGCCTATCAACGGGGGGAAGATCTGGCCCTGGGGGGAATCTATGACCATGTGGGGGGAGGATTCCATCGTTATACAGTGGATTCGACGTGGACAGTTCCCCATTTTGAAAAAATGCTCTACGATAACGGGCAAATTGTCGAATATTTAGCCAATTTGTGGAGTGCGGGTAATCGAGAGGCGGCCTTTGAGAGAGGGATTAAAGGCACGGTTAACTGGCTAAAACGGGAAATGACCGCCCCAGAAGGTTATTTTTATGCGGCCCAAGATGCCGATAGTTTTGAGAAGGCCACGGATGGGGAACCGGAGGAAGGGGCCTTTTATGTCTGGTCGGATCGGTCGTTAAGGGATTATCTCTCGACCGAGGAATTGGGGCTGCTGCAGGCTAATTTTACCGTTACTGCGGAGGGGAATTTTGAGGGTCGTAATGTGCTGCAACGTCGGCAAGGGGGAAAATTAGGGAAGGAGATAGAAAATATGCTCGATAAGTTATTTATTCGGCGTTATGGCAGTTCTCAGTCCCAATTAGCTCTTTTTCCCCCGGCCAGAGACAATCAGGAGGCGAAAACCGTCTCTTGGCCGGGACGAATTCCGGCGGTAACGGATACGAAAATGATCGTCGCTTGGAATAGTTTGATGATTTCCGGTTTAGCCCGGGCCTTTGCCGTCTTTGGCGAACCTTTGTACTGGCAAATGGCTACGGTCGCGGCCGAGTTTATTCTCAAGCATCAGTGGTTAGATGGACGTTTTCAGCGCTTGAATTATCAGGGTCAGGCCTCGGTTTTAGCCCAATCGGAGGATTTTGCCTATTTTATTAAGGCTTTACTGGACTTGCAAACGGCTAATCCCCAAGAAACTGGCTGGTTAGAGGCGGCTATCGATCTACAGGGGGAATTCGATCGCTGGTTTTGGGCCGAGGATGAGGGGGGATATTTTAATACTGCTTCCGATCATAGTCTCGATCTGATCGTGCGGGAGCGAGGTTATACGGATAATGCCACCCCTTCGGCTAACGGAATTGCGATCGCTAATTTATTGCGTCTGTCGCGATTGACGGAAAATCTAGAATATCTCGATCGGGCCGAAAAGGCCTTGCAATCTTTTACTACCATCTTAGAACAGTCCCCCACCGCTTGCCCCAGTTTATTTGTTGCCCTCGATCACTATCGTCACGGTTTCTGTCTGCGGGCCCCGGAAAGCTCGATCGAGCCGTTGTTAGGTCGCTATTTGCCCACTGCGGTGTATCGCGTCGATGGCAGTTTGCCGTCTAGCACATTTGGGTTAATTTGTCAAGGGTTATGCTGCCTTGAACCGGCGGAAAATTTAGAACAGTTAGACCGACAAATTGCCGGGGTGATGGCGGGGCCGTCAATACTACTCGGTTAAGGTTTTTTTCTCTCTGCTCCCCGCTCTACTAGGAAATAGGCTCTGGTGTTTGGCTTTCGTTGGCAACTTCTAACCAGCCTTGGATGGCCTCTTGAAGGTTATTGATGAGTTCATAAATACTATCCCCTTCTGTTATGCAACCGGGGAGTGCAGGAACTTCCGCCCAGTAACCTTCTTCTTGGGCTGGATCGATAATGGCTTTGATTTTCATTGCTTTCTTGACTTAGCTTTATTTGTCTGCCCAAATTTTAACTTAAGGATGGTGCGTTCCCCATCATCAGAAAATGCAGTAACAAGGATGGCCTCAGGGAACGCACCCTACTCGTGACTGGGGAGTGTCAAGAATCGATCTGGGACAAAAAATCAGGGGTTATTTTTCGGGCAAAATTTTGCCACTTTAGACAAATTCCTATTTTATGCAGTCAATCTGTATATTTTGATACGTTTTTTAAGTTGAAACTATTTCGGGCTAACTTGAAACTTTTTTTCTCAACTGTTGTTTTTTTTCGCGACTGACTCTCAAGTAAAATTGCTAAAAGCATTACCAAAAGCTAATCCATCAACTTTTTTTGATACAACTTTTTTGCAAACTCTGGGATTCCAACTAAGTAGTCGTGCAAAATTAATTTCCTAGTGAAGATAGGCAAAAGGCAAAAGGCGGTTAGATATGTGTAATTAATTTTGCTTAGGTACTTATATTAAGCTTCTCGAATGGCAAGCCCAACTCGCTGCCCAACATTTTGAAAAGACGGGGGAGATTACCGTCATCGTTCAAGATAATCATCCCATTCATAGGAGCAAGCAAGTCAGAGAATATTGGGATAAGTGGCAGCAGCAAGGATGATTTTTCTTTCAACTGCCCAAATATTCCTCTGAAATGAATCTTATTGAAATTGAATGGCATCAATGAAAAACGCATGAACTGGCAGGTCAAATTTTTCCCGATGAGTCCGATTTAGCGATCGCTGTTAAACAAGGGATCGAAGCTCGCGCTCAAAAAGGAGGATACGAAACTCACTGTTTTAAGTTTAATTCTGCCTAGCTAAGTTGTTCGTAATTTAAATTGCTTGTTGAGACGAGGCAAGAGGCACTCTTGCAAGAGGCAACAGTAAAGGGATTGAGGGAGATTCGGCTAATCTTAAGAATAAGCACTTTAAATGCGTCATAGCTTACTTATCAAAGCTGATAAGTGGGTGGGTGGAATTAAATATAAGATGAACGTAGGTTGGGTTGAAGCATGAAACCCAACGCCTGCATGGGTTACGCTACCGCTAACCCATCCTACAAATAATTGTGCCTCCCTACTTAATTGTTATAGCTATCGGGTACACAAGTGCCACACTGCAAGGTAAAAAAATTAAGGA
>NZ_CAIP01000186.1 GCF_000297435.1 Microcystis sp. T1-4
GGTAAGATGGAAAGTTGGACTAACAAACAAGGAGGTTCAACTTTGCTGACTTTGGGTGTCAATATCGACCATGTGGCCACAATTCGCCAAGCGCGTCGAACCGTGGAACCAGATCCCGTGGCGGCGGCAGTTTTGGCCGAAATCGGCGGCGCTGATGGCATTACCGTTCACTTGCGCGAGGATCGTCGTCATATCCAAGATCGCGATGTGCGGCTCCTCCGGCAAACGGTGCGGACTCATCTAAATCTGGAAATGGCCCCGACGGAGGAAATGATCGCCATTGCTCTCGATCTTAAACCCGATTATGTCACCCTTGTCCCCGAAAAGCGCCAGGAAGTGACCACGGAAGGGGGGATCGATATGCTGGGCAATTTTGACCGTTTTTGTGAGGTTGTAGAGCGCCTACAAGGAGCTAATATCCCCGTTAGTTGGTTTATTGATGCCGATTTTGCCCAAATTCAAGCGGCCGCTAATACGGGGGCGAAATTGATCGAACTCCATACCGGTCAATACGCCGAAGCACAACAGGAGAGCGATCGTCAAGCAGAATTAACAATTCTTAAAGAAGGTTGTGAATACGCTTCCTCTCTCGGTTTGCGGGTGAATGCCGGTCACGGTTTGACCTATTGGAATGTTTATGATGTCGCCTGTTTGCCCAATATGGAAGAATTGAACATTGGTCACACAATTATCAGTCGGGCGGTTTTGGTCGGGTTGGAACGGGCCGTTAGGGAAATGAAATTGGCTATGCGTGGACAATTGTAAAAGCCA
Organism: Microcystis sp. T1-4; assembly: GCF_000297435.1. GTDB lineage: Bacteria > Cyanobacteriota > Cyanobacteriia > Cyanobacteriales > Microcystaceae > Microcystis. The sequence goes on from NZ_CAIP01000186.1 coordinate 772, forward strand.
TCAGCTATCAGCTAATCTCCCGACTCAGGAACAATTACACTGAAAAATTAAAGGAAAGATCATGACAACTTATTATTATTTGGTAGCCAGTCAAAAGTTTTTAGAAGAGGAAGCGATCGAAAAGGAAGTTTTGAAGGAAAGAATCAGGAATTATCAAGAAAAAGGTCAAGAAATTGATTTTTGGTTAATTGCCAATCCAGCTTTTTTAGATACTCCCGCTTTTGCCGATATCAAAAAGAAAACTCCCCAACCGGCAGCGGCGATTGTTTCTCTCAATCAACAGTTTATTACTTGGCTAAAATTGCGTCTAGAATACGTTATTACCGGACAGTTTGAAGCTCCTTCCGATACTATTCCAGATCCGTTAAAATAACCCTTTTTTGTCTGTGGCAAAAAATGCAGACGAGGCAATCATCACCAGCTAACTTTGCCTTGCAGCTTGTTAATTTTTCCCCGACCGATTCCCGATACTCGATCCAAATCTTCTAGGGAAGTAAAGGGGTTTTGTTGCCGGGCTGCGATAATTTTTTCAGCTAATTTGCCACTGATACCGGGTAAACTATCTAATTCTTCTTTTGTGGCGGTGTTTAAATTAATTAAGCGATCGCTTTTAATTGTTACAGATTGGGGGCAGTTTTTTCTATCCTGTTCGATCCGATTTTTAATAGTTTCCGGCAGTCCTAATTTAGCGGTACGGTACAGATATTGAAATTCTCGATCGAAATGAGCGGCAACGGTGGGATTATCGATAATCACTAAAGCTTCATCGTTTTGATGGTTAGCGGCTCTTGACCAATTATGAGAACCAGTAATCACAATTTTATCATCGATTAAACCGAATTTATGGTGTAATTTATCTCCCCGGGCTAGATCGGGAACTCCTAGGGTATTAATTGGGTTTTGCCAAGGCTGATTATCTGGTTCATAACGACATTTATTACTGAGAGCAACTCCTAATAAATCTAATCCTTCGCTATAGTATCGGAAGGCAAAACTAGGATCAATTAAAGCTTTAATTTCTATCCCTTTTTGATGTCGTTGAGCGAGAATATTAGCTAAAGGCTGTTCCGTAAAGACAAACAGGGCTAAATTCACGGATTTTTTAGCTTTATTTAAAGTTTCACCGATCAGACCATTGCTAGTAATTGCCCAGGGATAAGCGGTAGAATCGGGGGAAAATTTTACCGTCAGAATACTATTACCGATAAGGATTGTTTGCGGTTTTCTCTGGGGTTTATCTAAGCCAAATTTATGCTGATCTTCCCTTCCCCACATCAGATTAAATTCTTTTTGAAAAGCTCTAGCTAGTGGGGGATTAGTAATTACTAATAAGTGATTGGCATTCCCAACAGTTTGGGTATTAGAAAAGTCTCCATGAATATCACTTAAGGTGTAGTTAGCTGAACTGATTAAAGTAGTGTAATTATCAATAACCATGAATTTATGGTGCATTAAACCGCTACCTTTTGAGCGATCAGCGCTATCATCAATTAGGGGAATGCCAGCTTTTTTGAGGATAGTAATTGCATCTCTTTGGGCGATTTCCTCTGGAGTTAATTTACCATCTCGATTTATATCAACTAAATCAAAAAGATTTTGATAACGTTCCTGTTCTCGATCGCTTGATTGTTCTTGGTTTTTGGCTAAACTATTAATAGGTTTATTGTAAATGTTTTCGAGGATAACCCTAACTTTAATTCCCTGTTGCTGACGCTCCACTAAAGCTTGAGCGATGGCGGGTAAACGTAACTCTTGCACTGCTAGATCGATCGAAATTTTTGCCGAGTTGATATGATCAATAATAACCTGTTCTAGATTGTCCCCCTGGCGATTAATTTGGCGATAGGGATCGGTATAATTTGAATTCTGGGCTTGATTATGATTAAAATAGACTTGAATGTATTGATCTTGGGGCAAGGGTTGCGGACGATTTGGGATAACATTCAGAGAATGACAACCACCCAAAAGAAAAACTGTCCCTAACAAAAATCCTAACTGTCCCATAGTCCGAATTTTTTTTAATCTCCATTTATCTATTGCCATTTTTGCCCACATAATTATCATTCCCCTAGGATTCAGGAGTGAGGAGGTAATTTTTACCTAAGGAGGTTCTCGGAAATCGGTATGTACTAAATTGATTATAATCAATCATGATTCTAGATTCAAGACTAGGACCTTGTCCTTGATTGCTTAAATTACTGAGCAAAGATGTGACATCTAGTTAGGGAATTTTGTTATCATGTGGGGAATAATAGCACTGTTCTTCTAGATCTGGGTTTTACCATGACTGAACTTTTACCCCAATGCAGTAATCTGGCTGGTAATGTTAACAGTATAATTGAACTATTGAAATGCGAATCGTCTCTCCGCAATCAACAGGATACCAGCAAGATAGAAATTGCCCTACAAAAAGCCATTTCTCCCAAATTTGAAATCGTTTTCGCCGGTGCTTTTAGTGCCGGGAAATCAATGTTAATCAATGCACTTTTAGAGCGAGAATTGCTCTATAGTGCCGAAGGACACGCAACGGGTACAGAATGTTATATTGAGTACGCAGAAGCTGATGAGGAAAGAGTGGTTTTAACCTTTCTCAGCGAAGCAGAAATTCGTACTTTAGTCGATAGCGTCTGTCAAAATCTGCAATTAACTAATCCCAGTAACATTAATTCCCCGGAATACTGTAGTCAATTAAACCAATACTGTCAAAAAATTATCGAACAGGAAGGGGGAGAAGGCAAATCCGAGCGAGCTAAACAAGCTCAGGGTTTAAAATTATTAATTGAAGGATTTACTCAAAATCGTGAGCGGATCCATACCCTGCATAATGCCACCTATTCCATGGAACAATTTCACTTTTCTAATTTAGCAGAAGCGGCCAGTTTTGCCCGTCGTGGTAGCAATAGCGCCGTCTTAAAACGTCTAGAATATTACTGTCATCATCCTCTCCTTAAAGATGGTAACGTTTTGGTAGATTTGCCCGGTATTGATGCCCCAGTCAAAAAAGATGCCGAATTAGCCTATCGTAAAATAGAGCATCCTGATACTTCAGCAGTGGTTTGTGTTTTAAAGGCTGCTTCTGCGGGAGAATTAGCCACAGAAGAAACAGAATTACTCGAAAAAATTAGCTCTAATGCTGGTATTCGTGATCGAGTTTTTTATGTTTTTAACCGCATTGATGAAACCTGGTACTCAGCCCAACTAAAACAGCGTTTAGAGAACCTGATTCAAACGCAATTTCGTGATACTTCCCGCATTTATAAAACCAGCGGACTTTTAGGGTTTTATGGGTATCAGGTGAAAAATCAAACCAATATTAATCAGCGTTATGGGTTAGATTCTATCTTTGCCGAAAGTGTTAAAAATTTAGGAGGACAAGAAGAAACACCGCAATTTGTCAGCGAGTTTAATAACTATTGTGCCAACTCTGGTAAATTACTGGCAACTCCCTTTAAAGTTTCCATCCACGGTTATGAAACTCCTAATAAAAATTACTTCCGAGTTTTAAGTGAGTGGGGAACTCCTTTATTAGAGCAGTTAATTGCTGATAGCGGTATCGAAGAATTTCGCAGGGCAATTACTCGTTATCTTACCGAAGAAAAACGCCCGCAATTGTTTGCAACTTTAGCTGATGATTTACAATCTCTTTGCATTACTCTCAAAAATCATTATCAAGGGATTTATCGTGATTTAGAAAGTCAACCACGAGAAATTGAGGCGATGAAAGCTCTGGAGTTAAATCACCTCAATCAAGAGTTAAAGGAAGTGGGAGAGAAATTAACTAAACATATCGAGGGTTATGTCAATGCTATCGTGGTTAATAGCGATGACAACTTTGAGGAAGACTTTAAGAAACTGAAAGCGAGAATGGTATCAAGATTGGATGAGTTGTTAAATACTTTTTCTGTTAGAAATGCTTACTCGCAGGCGACTTTAGCTCATCCTCGCAATGCTACAGCACCTTTATTAGCAGTATTAGTGGAAGCTTTTTATTATCTGTCTAACCAGCTAGAAGATGTGTTAATTGAGGAGTCAACCAGTTTAATTACTCGCTTTTGTCAGCGTCTCTTAGATGCGGTAAGGCAAGGTGATTATTATCGGCAAATCTATCGTTTATTGGGTAATGATGGTGGCATAGAAAATCAGCTAAAACAGGTGGAATTGCAGTTAATTAATGCCTTGATTTCCGAAGCAAAAACTGAGTGCGATCGCTATGTAAGAGAAAATCACAATTTTTACAACGAAGGCACTTTTTCGATCTTTCAATTTCGGCAAACTGTCCAACAAACTGCCCAGGGTTATGACTGTGAAAGTATTCTTGATGCCGAACCTGCTATCCGTCAATTACTTAAGTTAGATTTTGAGCCAAAAGTATCAGCAACAATTCAGAAAAACTTCCGCCAAACCGTTAATAATACTCTCAAAAATCAATTGATACCAATGGCGAAAAAACAAGCGGATACTATTCTAAAACAGTTCAATCAAGCTCGTTCTTATCTAGAACAAACCTTAGAACAGGAAGCGGCGGAAAAAATTGCTAATAATGCCCACAAACAGCAAGAAATTCACCAAAAAATTGAGGATTATAACCAAGCGATTAACTCTCTCAATACTTGTTTAACTGCTATGGGTTTACAGAAAAATCATTTACCTGTAATTGGTGAACAAGAATTAGAGATTGTCCCTGAAGTTGTTAATGACTCCAGCAATTAATATGGGGAGTGGGAAGGTGGCAAGTGAGGGGGAACAATCCAAAAAATTAATTAAAATTAAAACTGATCGGGGGATAAGCGATCGAAGTCTTGTTATTCTTAAACTGGTAGGTTTCGAGATGTTTTTAGGCTCGCAGCTGAACCTGATCAACCGATAACCGATAGAGGGGTGCAGAATGGGAGAATGGTTAGATTTTACCGATGAGGTGGTCACTGTTAATAGCAAAGGTGAGGAAATTAAACGGGAAAAAGTCACTAATCGAGGTTATCAATATTTTTTAAGCAAAAAAACCTTTTTAGAGATGATTTCTATCCCTAGCGGTCAATACCTCATCGGTGCGCCCAAAAGCGAGTTAGGCTGGAAATCGAGTCAAAGTCCCCAATCTCCGGTTAATATTCAGGCTTTTTGTCTGAGTCGCTACCCAATTACCCAACGACAATGGCGCGAGGTGGCAAAATTAGAACCAGTAAATATTGAACTTAATCCCTATCCGGCCCATTTTGAAGGTTACGATCGCCCAGTAGAACAAATTAACTGGTGGGAAGCGGTGGAATTTTGCGATCGCCTATCCCGTCTCACGGGACTGAATTATCGTTTACCCGCAGAAAAAGAATGGGAATACGCTTGTCGGGGAGGTACATCCACCCCTTTTCACTTTGGCCCGACAATTTCCACCGATTTAGCCAACTATTCCGGGGTGGACTGGGATTATGGCGGGAAAGTATGCAGTTATGGTCGTTATGGGGAAGGTAGCCTGGGATGCGATCGCAGGGAAACCACACCGGTGGGAATGTTTGCCGTCGCTAACCCTTTCGGACTCTACGACCTGCACGGAAATGTCAGGGAATGGTGTGCAGATTACTGGCGCGATAACTACGAAGCAGCCACCATAGAAGATAGGGACAGACGAGTTTTACGCGGGGGTTCCTGGAATGACGGCCCTAACAAATGTCGCTCGGCCTACCGAGTCAAATTTATGGCTACTGCTGGACTCTATGATATTGGTTTTCGTGTGGTTAGCGATAATTCCCCTTTATAGAACCGATCAATCTTTGTGTCCTTTGTGTCTTTGTGGTTAGTTCCAGTCGCTCGCTGGCAGGAATGTGTCTTAGAGTACATTTTACCCACCAAACCCAAGAGAGCCGATAGTGTTTCTTGGGGACTTCTGGAGTTTTCGAGGATGAAACGGGAATTAGAAAATTTATTGGGACGGAAAGTTGATTTGCTAACGAAAAAATCGATCGAGCAGAGTCATAATTGGATTCGTCAACGAGAGATTTTAGGGACAGCGCAAGGGATTTATCTGGCGGGATAAGGCTTTTTTACTCGATATTGTCCGAGCAGGTCAATTAGCTCAACAATTTGCCGAGCAACTGGCAAAATTGGCAGGTGTTGGTCAGACAATTTTTAAAAATGTACCGCTCCTCGATCGAGAGTTAGAATTGATTTTAGAGACAATAAAGGTGATTTAACCAAATGATTGCTAACTTTGACTATAACTATCTTTCCCCGGAAGATTATTTAGCCACGGAGAGAATAGCCAAGGATAAACACGAATACATTCGCGGTCAAACCTACGCCATGGCTGGTGCGAGTAAAGCCCACGGTATGATTATTATCAACTTAGCCACACTTTTAAAAAACCGGCTGCGGGGTAGTGGTTGTCTTGTCTATGCCACAGATATGAAAGTTCGTCTAGAAATAGCTAATAGTTATTTTTATCCCGATCTTGTGGTCACTTGCGACTCGCGAGATAATCGGTCTTTCTCGGAAGATTTTATCCGTTATCCGCGCTTGATTGTAGAAGTATTATCCCCCACTACTGCTGCCTTTGCTCGCAACGCGCTCGCGAAGCGAGATCGGGGCGATAAATTTGCCGACTATCGTTCGATCGAAACTTTAGAAGAATATGTTCTTATCAGTCAAGAACGCATTAGTGTGGATTGTTTTCGTCGCAATGACGAAGGATTCTGGGTTCTTTATCCCTACAGCAAAGGAGCAGATATTTATCTAGCTAGTATCGATTTTCACTGTGCGATCGAATCTTTATACGAAGATATAACAGAAATCCGTTAAAAAATCAGATAAGTTTTTTTCTATGTACTATTTACTTTTTACTTGATTAATGCTTGTCATCCTCTCCGCTATTGTTCCAGTGGGTTTTATCATCCTCATCGGTGTGATAGCAGGAAAAATTCTCACTGTGGAAGTGCATTCCCTTTCCCAAATCACGGTATATATTCTTGCCCCCGCTTTGGTGATTGATGGACTCTATCACACCACTTTATCCGGCAGCAATATCGGTTTAATTATCCTAGGCTTTGCTCTTATCTCACTGGTAATGGCGATTGTCGTCGAAATTATCGCCTATTGTCTCAGTCTCGATGGTGATACCCGCAAAAGCCTCATGGCTGCCGCCGTGATGCCCAATAACGGTAATATGGGTTTACCTGTGGCTAGTTTTGCCCTGGGTGCGGCTGGACTGGAAAGAGCGATAATCTATATGATTGGCTCTAGTATTCTGTTATTTGGTATTAGTCCCGCTTATTTGCGAGGAAAAAGCTTTCTTTCAGGATTTCGCTTAGTTTTTCGCTTGCCCTTAATCTGGTCAATTTTTATCGGCATTGGCTTTCAAACTTTCCCTTTTCATCTTCCCCTGCAATTAGATAAAAGCGTTAGCTATCTGGGACAAGCGGCAATTCCCTTGGCTTTAATTATCCTAGGTATCCAATTATCTCAGCAAAAATTAGCGATCGGTAAATTAGAGTTATTAGGGACCTGTTTGCGTCTTTTAGTCGCTCCTCTTTTGGCATTTGCGATCGGCAGTAGTTTAGGATTAACCGGTATGGATCTAAAAATTCTCATCCTACAAAGTGCCATGCCCACCGCCGTTAATACCGTCATTTTAGTCACAGAATTCGGTGGTTCGGCTACTTTAATGGCCCGCACAGTTGTGGTCACTACCCTTGCTAGTTTTCTGACTATTCCTTTCTTTCTTTGGTTATTAAAAGTCTATTTATAGCAGTTATCTTAATGGTGAGGTGCGAAGTTTTCGTTTTGGGGAGCCAGTATTCAGTTATCAGTATTCAGGGGGTGCATCTCATTTTGGTAAATCTACTAATTTGGGATTTTTAAGGGGAAACTTTCTCCTAAAATTGGGCATTACTTTCGGTTTTATCACTCAATCCAAGCTTTTGGGGGGTTCTACCCCCCAAACCCCCCGCGCATTAGGTTAACTGTGAGATGCTTACACGCGATTGTTCATATTTTTGTACTAATTTAAGAGTCACTGATAATTGCTGATTGTTGGTATTTCTGCAAGTGTGGGATGCACCCTTATTCAGGAGATTATTTTATTTATTCTCCCCTCTCCCCAATTCCCCAATTCCCCACTTCCCCAATTCCCCAATTCCCCAATTCCCACACCCCACACCCCACACCCTACACCCCACTTCCCAATTCATAATTCATAATTCATAATTCATAATTCATAATTTAACCTTTGACTCACCCCGGCAATAGCAGCCAAGAGAAGCCAAACAATAGTATTAATCTTGACATCGGAGAGGGTGACATCGACGAGATTAAATAAAACGCAAGCACCAAAAGCTACCAGATAGGTAAAGATAATTAACTCACCCCCGGCTTTTTGTTGCCGTAAAAAGATAAATAAACGCACCCCTTGGGCATAAATCCAACCCACCCAAACAGACAATAAAATTAAGCCGATAATTCCCGTTTCTGCCATTAACATCAAATATAAATTATGGGGATGACCTAACCATAATCCCTGACTTTTTTCGTAGAGAGGTGTAAAACTGCGTAATCCCCAACCGAATAGGGGTCTTTCTTGGGTCATTTCTAGAGTAAAACGCCATTGAGTTGATCTGAGAGTAGCTAGAGGGCGATTGGGGAACATTTCATCGGATAATCGCGCCCAAATCGCCCTAGGAACCAAAAAACGCAGACTATCCCTGAAAGGATTGGGTCCCCAAGAAGCAAGAGAAATCACCCCTCCCAAGAGGACAAAACCGGCGACTAAGGCATTCCAACCCAGATAAAGGGCAAAAATTAAGCCTCCTAAAAAGGCTAAGGCCCAAGCATTGCGAGAATTGCTTAAAAATAGCCCTACACTGTCGATCAATATGGTTAAAGTTAAAAACCCGATTTTGAGATTTAAATTCCGATTTCTTTGTCTGTGCCACTGCCGCCAAGTTAGAATTAATAAACCGATCGCTAAAATCAGAGTTATCAGTAAATAAGCCCCCAAAAGATTAGCATACATAAAAACCGAAGACATCCGCCCCAAAGGTTCACCCCCCACCCCGTAGGGCCAGGTAAAAATCCCTTTTAATGCTTCCGGTTTTTGCCAACCGAGAAAAATTTGTCCCCATCCCATCACCACTACCCAAACCGACGGAATAACCATCACCCAAGCTAGTTGACGCAATTGAGAGGGTTTTTTAATTAATTGCCGAATATTGCTAAAAAAGAAGAAAAAGGGCAGGAAATTTCCTAAACCAATCCAAGCATCCCCCGGAGTTGGGGAAAGACTGGCACTAATCATCAACCAAAGAGTGACGATACCGAGACCTTGATTGAGACGTGACCGAATAATTGCCCGAAAATTGCCAGTAAAAACCCTAATTAAGACGATAATAATGCCGATACCCGCTAACTCCGGCAGCATCATGGCAATAAAAACTGAAAAAAGTATTAAATTCCACTCCCACCCTTGACAAAAAATCTTTTTCATGTTATGCAGGTTGCCAACAATCGTCACGAGTCAGACGAATTTGGGCAAGGGCAAAAATAGTCGGGATAATCCGGCCGTAGTCAGTGGCGATCGCCTTCCAACCGAGATCAGCAATAAACCAACCCCATAAAGCCGGTCCTACCAAACTTAACACGGTTCTGACCGCTCCGTAGCGGGCCGCCGCCCTAGTCATGCCCTGTTTAGCGGTTTGCAGGGCGATTTGATTGGCAATTGCCCCACCCTGGACTAGGGCAGTTTTTGCCCCTTGATAGCGGGCAAAATGGAGAGCGAACTGCCCGGCGATATGTTTGAGCAGAATCGGTTTCAGGATAGAATTAACGGCGATGACGCTACTGCCTTTGAGGACTATATCGAGGGGATTGTGTTGTAGGTGAACCGGTAAGGGTTGGGGAGTGCGGCAATCCGCGAGCGCCTTTTGAATTTGAATCGAGAGGGATTTTTGTTCCGATGGGGGGAGACGTTTCCAAGCTTTGTTAACCAGATGAAGATAGATTTCCGCTTCAATTTCCGTTGTCGGCATTTTTTGGGAGTAGGGAACCTTGAGGAAATGACAGACACGGACGAGAATTTGACGATAACTAACTTTTTCGGTTTGACCTTTTAATACTGTCACACCGTCGGCCGCCAAATAACGAAAACGATCCTCGACGCTATCTAACCAACTTTCCCAATCTTGACTTTGAACGGCGATTGCGTCCGGCGCTCGTAGATAATCGAGAGGGTTAAAACGACGGCAAAAGAGGATGTTAGTGATTTGCTGTAGTTCCTCCTCGGTGGCTAACTCCAAAGCTGTGCGTAGTTCGTCCAATGTGGTTTGTCCTCCTCAGCCCCAATAATCAAATCAGTTTCGCTAGTGCTGATTACTACTAATATTAACTCAAGGGTTTACAGGATTAGGAAGGCTAGTGACAAATTTTTCGATTAAGGTTGGGATCATTGGTGCGGGTTTAGCCGGGTTAACCTGCGCTCGTCAGTTGTGCGATCGAGGTTATACTGTTAAGCTATTTGATAAGTCTAGAGGTATTGGTGGTCGTTTAGCCACGCGACGGGTTAATCGAGCCAATCAAGAGATGGCTGTGGATCATGGCTTGCCTTTTTTGACTATTCAGGGCGAAAAAACGGCGGCTTTAATTGATAATCTCCTGAGAGAGAATATAGTTACTTCTTGGTTTGATTCTAGCTATGTTGCTCCTTCTGGCATCAATAGCGTGGCGAAATTTTTAGCTCAAGGTTTAGAAATTGAACGAGATTTTCTGGTTACTCGTCTGGAAAATCATCAAGAAAAATGGTTTTTAAACAATAACGGTCAAATTCGAGGGGAGTTTTCGGTGATTGTCCTGGCTATTCCCGCCCCGCAAGCAGCGTTATTGTTAGAAAACTCTCCCATAACTACTATGCCAGAATTGCGATCAATCGTTTACGATCCCTGTTTAACGGTAATGGCGGGTTATGGCGATTCTTTACCCGCAGTTGCTCCCTCCACCGATATCGCTTGGTTAGGACTTGATAGCAGTAAACGGCAATCATCCCCTGATTATGTCTTTGTTGTGCATAGTAGTGCCGATTTTGCGGTTAAATATCTCGATAGCGAGGATTTAGAAGCAGTTAAGCTAGATTTGCTCTCTCGTGCTTCTTTGCCTCTCCCGGATTGGTCACAGATTCACCGTTGGCGTTATGCTTTAGTCCGTCAGGGTTTAGCTGTACCCTGTTTAAGTGTTAATAGTCCTTTACCTCTAGTTGCCTGTGGTGATTGGTGTCAAGGAGGAGATTTATCGAGAAATTCTTCCCTAGAAACGGCCTTAACTTCTGGGATAGCGGCGGCTAATCAAGTTGAGCAGCTACTCTCTTAAGAATCTAGAGACAGGTTTAAATTCTTAGGTTAAGCTTGGGTTAACAAAAGGTTAAATATATAATAATGTAGATATCCTATACTGGGGGGTTGGTCACAATGGAAAAATTCAATTCTAAAGATAACTTTCTCTACCCTAAAACCAGCTACAGGGGTTTATTCACGCCACAAAATCTGGTTTTTAACGCTAACTTGCAGGAATTCGCCCTGAGAGTCTCTTTTATCGCCGGTTTACACAGTGGAGGAAAACTTACCTCTACGGAAGCTTACGAGAAAATTAACCAGCTATGGCAAGAGTTAAATACCAGTCGAAAATTCCTACTAGCTAATCATTTTGAGGATCACGGAGATTGAGAGATAGGGGTTTTTTAGTGACCAGTAATCAGTATCTAAACTGCCACAGTAACAAAAGTGGGTCAAGTAGTTATTAGTTATCTCAGAGCTTTCTCGCCATAGTTGGCAGTATTCTGAGAGACTGGGACTGGGTAAGTGGCGACTAATTCCGGTTTAGTCGTCAGAATCGAATATTCACAAGACTGGGGATTGTCCATCCGCTCCTGAGCATTTCGGCACATGACTTAAGGTGATTTTGAGAGCATCAACGACCGGATCATAGGTCACTTTCAACTTCGAGATAAAAATGTGACCAAAAGACAACAAGAGGTAATTCTGCCGCTAAAATATGATAGCGAGTTGTCAAGAGAACAGTAAAAGAACTGCCAATTGGATCTAGATGCCCCAATATACTACTAAACAAGCAACGGAAAACCCTGTTGTGTCCGACCAGTCCGCCAAGAATCCCTTTTCACTATTTGGTCAATTTTGGGAAAGCCTAAAAATTGTGGCTCAACCCTATTGGTATCCAACGGAGTTAAATGGACGTGCCTTTGGAGATGTGATCATTTCTTGGGGAATGTCAGCTTTGATTCTTTTAAGTATCTTGGCAACGGTGGGGGTAGAAGCTTTTAGTAGCTACTGGAATCGTTATGTACTCGACATTATTATTGAAGATAGAGACCTTTCTAAATATCTAAATACGTTGTGGTTATCCAGTTTTTTGATTATCGTGGCAACGGGTTTATTTGCTTTTTCTCAATTTATTCGTCGCAAAGTAGCCTTAGATTGGTATCAATGGTTAACGAAACAAACCGTTAAAAAGTATCTCAATGATCGCGCTTATTATAATATTGATTTTACCTCGGACTTAAAAAATCCCGATCAAAGATTATCTCAAGAAATTGAACCAATTACGACCATGACCCTAAGGTTGTTAATTACCTTCGTGGAAAAAGGTTTACAAATGATTACTTTTGCGATTATTCTTTGGACAATTTCTCGGCAAATTGCGGTTTATCTGATCATTTATACGATCACAGGAAATTTAATAGCAATTTATCTAACTCAAGAATTAAACAAAATTAATCAATCTGAACTTAATGATAAGGCCGATTATAGTTATGCTTTAACCCATGTGCGTAACCACGCCGAATCAATTGCTTTTTTTCAGGGAGAAGAGCAGGAAGAAAAAATCATTGAAGGCCGTTTTCAACGGCTTACTCAAAGCTCCGAAAAACTGATAAATTGGGAACGGTTTAATAATCTTTTTAATCGAGGTTATCAGTCAGCGATTAGTGTATTTTCAATGTTTATTTTAACCCCTATGTTTATTGAAAACGAAATCGATTATGGAGAAATTAGTCAAGCTAGTTTATGTTGTTTTCTTTTTTCTAATGCCTTGGGACAATTAATTACTGAATGGGGAACATCGGGTAAAGTTTCAAGTTATATTGAACGGTTAGCTACTTTGACAGATGCCTTAAAAGTTGCCAGTGAAGAGCCGAACAACTTAAGTCGTATTATCACCCTGGAAGATAATCGTATAGCTTTTGAGAATCTTACCCTACAAACTCCCGATTATGAAAAGGTAATTGTGGAAAATTTATCGGTTTCTGTCCCTTTGGGAGAAAGCCTACTCATTATTGGCCCCAGTGGTCGAGGAAAAAGTTCCTTGTTACGAGCAATAGCCGGTTTATGGAAGGCAGGTAGTGGCCGTTTAGTACGTCCTCCTTTAGCTAAAATGTTATTTTTACCCCAACGTCCTTATATTATCCTTGGCACTTTACGCCAGCAATTACTTTATCCTAATACCAATGAGCAGGTGAGCGATGAAGAATTAGAAGACAGCTTAAAAAAAGTCAACCTGCAACATTTATTAACTGACAAAAATAGCTTAGATAAACAAGTCAACTGGGAACAGATTTTATCCCTCGGAGAACAGCAAAGATTAGCTTTTGCTCGACTATTAATCACTAAACCTACCTTTACTATCTTAGATGAAGCAACCAGCGCTTTAGATTTGGCCAATGAAGCCAGCTTATATCAGCAATTACAGGCAAGTAAAACCACCTTTATTAGTGTCGGTCATCGGGAAAGTTTATTTAATTATCATCGATGGGTCTTAGAGTTAACAGAAAATTCCCATTGGCAGCTGTCAACTGTAGAAGATTATCAGCGCAAAAAAGTGAATAACATGGTCATGACATCAAAAAAATCAGAAAATTTCTCGGCGGTAAAAATAGAGCCTTTGTCTGAGGTTAAAACTGAGCATGATGCGGAAATTGCAGGAGTTTCTGAAATAGCCGAAGGTTTGTCCCATCAACAAATGCAGTCCCTAACTGATTATTCTTTAAGTAACGTCCGGAGTCGTGCCAGTTTAGGTAAAATTATTACTGCCAAAGATGGTTTTAATTATCGTTACGATAAAGACCCAAAAACCTTAAAATGGGTGAGAATATAGCTAATGGGGTGACAAACAGATTGAAATTGAGACAGAGTATTCAGACTTCCCCCTCTCAGGAGAACTAGAGAATGAGGTTTTTGCTGGGTAAGTTGATTAACAAGCTACTAACTGATAACTGGTATAGGAATTTTATCAAATGAAAGCACTGGAAAAACTGGTGACGGAACGATTATATTTAGTCCCCTTCAAGCTTGAACTTCTCGATGCCGCAATTATAAGTATCGATAAATTAGCAACAATTTTGGGGGTAAAAGTTGCAGCTGACTGGGCCGAACAAGAGTTGATTCAAGCTTTCCCTGATATTGCCAATATTTTGCTGCAATTCCCCTTACAAAATGAGTGGGGGTGGGGGAGTTTAATTATTCATCAAACAGAAAATACCCTTATTGGTCATGTGATGATCAAAATTATTCCTGATGCCACAGGTTTACCCACAGATGCTGTAGAAATTGGCTATCAAGTAGCGCCGTTATATCGACGACAAGGCTACGCATCTGAGGCGACAAAAGCAATGATGGACTGGACACTTTCTCAACCTGGTATGCAAACAGTGACCGCCGGCTGCGCTCCCGATAATATAGCTTCAAAGCGAGTTTTAGAAAAAATCGGCATGAATCTGATAGAAGCGAGAGAGAAAGTCTTGGTCTGGAAATTAAGTAGGGTTTGCTGAAAAAGTTTGTTGGTGGGGTTAACGGATTTAGTATTACTTCCCACTTGATCACTCAATCCAAGCTTTTGGGGGGTTCTACCCCCCAAACCCCCCGTGCATTAGTTTTTCGGTGGGATGCTTACACGCAGCCGCTGACGCATCTGTAATAATTTAAGAGTCACTCCCCTTGCAGGAGTATCTCTCCTGATATGTAGCCTATACTGAACGGATTTAGTATGATCGACGAATTTGCGTTATTTCAGCCTCTATTTTCAAGTCAGTAGTCGGGGGGAATCGGGAGTCGGAGCCTCGTCTTGGTCCGCAGATAAAAAACGAGCAAAGATGCGATGAAATACTCTGGCTCTGTCTTTGCCAGTTTATGAGTTAACTAGGATTTCAGCGATCGCCTGGGAGATAGGAAAATAAGGAGGATAAAGTTCTAGCCAGAAAAACTCGCCAACGGGATTAATTTCTAAAAAGATATAACGTTCATCTGGTGTGACAATCATATCAATTGCACCGTAATTAAGACCCAAATATTTCACTAATTCTAGTAGTTGTTTTTCAATAGTTTTCGGTAAATCGTAGGGTTGCCATTGTTGATGGAGCGCTCTTCCCTCTTTTCGCCAATCGTAGATAGCACCGTCTAATCGTTGGGAATTAATCGCCGCCGTAAATATTTGTTCACCGACGATAGTGATGCGTAATTCCAAAGCTTTAGGAATGTTTTCCTGAAAAGTCATTGGACAAAATTGCAAACCTTCCAAATTATCTAGGTCTTCCTTAGTAACAGGACTGGTAAAAACAACCATTTCCTCTTGCTTGTCTCCATAAATAGCAAATTGAGAAAGCATTTTAGTCACAATTCCCGTCACTTCAAACTCCTGAGCAAATTGCTTGACAGCTTCAGGATTATTAGAAGTTAAAGTCCCCGGAATTAATAAACCTAATTGTCGCGCCACTTGTAACTGCAATTGTTTATGATTGGCATGATCTACCTTAGCAATTGGGTCAAGATGAAAACCAGATAAACTAGCAATCATTCCTCGAATACTTAACCGACATTCCTTAAGAGAAGCTTCGCGAAATTGACTATCCATCCCATCGGGTAATTTTAGTCCGTATCTCATGCGTCGATACCAGACAGAAGAAACTTCTTTTAGCTCTAATTTTTTTTCTCCATCGGTAATAATTCCGCCTTTTTGACCGCCTGAGTAAAGATCAACTTTCACCTCTGTAGGGAAGCGATCAGTATCAAAACGGAAGGCTTTTTTACCCATCGTTTCTATGGCTTTGATTACCAGAGGAATACTTTCATTATCGTGGCTAAAAGTAACAATTAAAACGGTCATAGATTTCCTTGATGATTTGGGATTGAGAATCCTGATTAGATTTTGGATTGAGAATCTTGATAATCCTAAAATCCTCAAAATCCTGATTAGGTTTTGGTTTGATTTTTAGCATACTAAAAAATCGGCAATCGCATTAGAAATAGGTAAATCTAAATCCCGTTCTAACATTCCCCACTCACCACCCGGATTAACTTCTAAAAAAACGTATTCTCCCCTAGTAGTTAAGATAAAATCAAACGCCCCAAAATTCAACCCTAAATTAGCCATAAAAATCTGAAGTTGCTGCAATAGTGAATCGGGTAAAGTATGATGTTGCCAAGCACCAGGATCAATACCAGGTCTTCGCCAATCTACGGCAGAATTATTATACTGAGAAGATTCTAAAGCACCCACAAATGTCTGTCCATTAACCACGACAACTCTCAATTCTAATTGTTTGGGAATTTCCGCTTGAAAAACCATGGGACAATAACGTAAAGATTCCGCTTCCTCAAGGTCTTCTGCTTTCACCCTACTGGTATAAAGAAAAAATTCCGGCGATTCCATACTTCGGGCGATCGCAGTTAACAATTTACTCACCATTCGTCCCTGAACCTGGGAAAAAAACTCCCGGGCAGCATCAGGATTATTGGTAACTAAAGTGGGGGGAATAATTAAGCCAACTTCTGAGGCCAAACGAAGTTGTAATAACTTATTTTTAGCCTTCTCAATTTGCGCTAAATTATCTAACCAACGCGCTGACCTTAAACTATCCCAAAAACCGGCCAAAGTCGTCTGGGATTCTCGCACACAAACCTCCCGAAACTGAGGATCTAAATCCCCTGTTAGTTCAGGCTGCCAAATACGTCTTGTCCAAACAGATTGCACCTGTTGACTATCAATAGATTGATGGTTATAGGTTAATTGATAAAAACTTTTTTTCCCATTAAATTGGGCTGCTAATTGAACCTCTAAGGGAAATTTATCGGTATCTAAGCGAAAAGGTGTGGCTCCTTTTTTTTCTATCGCCTCAGCCACGCGGTCAATCGTGAAAAAATCGCCGCTATGGGTCAACAATAAAACAACTTTAGGCGATTCTTTCATATCAGTTGCAAGTCCTTACATTTTAACCCATCTTAAGGCTTTTGGGTCGGTCTTTATTGATCCTAATCTCAAGAAAATGCTGCAAAAAGTCTTGCTTTTGCTTGACTTATTGCAGTATTGGTTTTTTTCTTGAGTAATTACCAAAGTTACTTTACAGCACTTCTCAGGATCTCAACGTGCAGTTTTTTTGGCTGCAAGCCTTGCTTAGTGGCTCCTTTAGCTTTTTGTCTGTACGGTGTAATCAAGAAAAGTGCTGCAATTACTCATGTAACCTGAGTTTAAAACTCTTCCCAGTCAGAAGGGTATTTGAGTGTAACATTATATTCACGCTCAGGGGAAGGAGACTTGATGGAAGATTCCTCTTTGCTTACGGACAAGAAACGAGCAAAGAAAGGAAGTGCTTTACCTTGTTGATCGTTAGGATATGCCATTGTTATTCCTCTGGTAATTTCGAGTGAATAGGTTTGATCACTCAGACAAAACTAACCACCTGCAATAACCCCTGAAAGCTTTGCTGTGCATGGCTTTCAGAATTGGGATTGTGCAAATAATTTGCCTTTGTTTGGGTGATGGAAAACATCATAAGCACTAATCTGGCCAATGTCAAGCACTTAAGAACAATTTCTGCTAAATCCGACATTCAGCATATCTTCATATACTTGTATATGTTTTTACATTCCCCAAGATGTTTTAACGAAAAACCTTGATTATAGAAACTACTATTGAGAACATTGTCAATAATTGATTTTTTCTGAGAAAAAAATTTACAATTCTTCACCTTGATCAAAATCCATCATTGTAGTTATAATTCTTACTGGCAAGGGTTTGGAAGGAATATATTAGTAAAAATCATCAATTGAATGTTAAGAAGTGCGGAAAGTGGGTTTCCCACTCTACTAAATCTGCTCAAATATTAATTACCTAAGCAAAATTAATTATAGCGTTTCCTAAGCTATTGAGGTACACCTATTTTTCTTCCCTTTTGCCTTCTGCCTCTTGCCTTTTGCCTAAAACCCATAACTTTTGTACCTCAGCAGACTGAAAAACGCTATATACATCTAAGCCGTCAGCTTTTTGCCGTGATCAGTAAACAGTAAACAGTAATCAGTAAAAAGATAGTAGGAAACTTCTATTTAATACTCCACACTTAAAACTCAAATCTGATAACTGATAACTGATAACTGATAACTGATAACTGATAACTGATAGCTGCACAACTACTTAGTACAAACGCTTACGGGGGCGATAATTAGCCACGGATTCCACTAAACCCAAGGCGATAAAATTGGTTAATAAAGATGAACGTCCATAACTTAACCAGGGTAGAGGAATCCCTGTAATCGGGGCTAATCCCACGGTCATGCTAATATTAAGAATTGCCTGAAAAGCGATCATCGAGAGAACACCGATCGCTATTAAAGAACCGAAGTTTTCTTTAGCAGTATTAGCAATGACTAACAAACGCCAACAAACTAACCAGAAAGCTATTAAAACTAGAATACTGCCGACAAAACCGAATTCTTCCCCGACTACGGAGAAGATAAAATCGGTGTGCTGTTCGGGAATAAAATTTAATTGGGTTTGGGTGCCTTGGTGTAATCCCCGTCCCAATAATTCTCCGGATCCGATGGCAATGCGGGATTGAATTAATTGATAACCTCCCCCCAAAGGATTCTTTTCTGGGTGAAGAAATAGGGTTAAACGATCTTTTTGATATTCTTTTAATAAACCCCAAAAAACCTCGCCCAATTTACCCACTGCCAGATTAGTTGCCACCACGATGAAAGTAGATAAAAAACGGTAGGGAAGGGTAAACCAAGCAAGTACACCGATGATAATTGCTAAAACAATCCAAGCAGGAAAAAGTAAATTAAACAGAAAAACCGATGCGAGGGGAGATAACAGGATAATCATCCAAGGTAGTTTCGCATTAGCCCAGTAAATCATGCCTAGGGTAATTGCACCAAAGACTAATCCTGTCCCCAAGTCCGGCTGCGCCATAATTAACACCCAGGGGATGGCAGTGACGACAAAGACACGAGCGATCGCAAAAAGATTATCGGCGGGACGATGATGTAGGAGGGCCGCCAGGGTGATAATTAAACCTACCTTCGCAAATTCCGACGGTTGCACGTTAAAACTGCCGATATTAATCCAACTTTGCGCCCCATTCGCCGTCACCCCTAGGACAATTACCGCAATTAGGGAGAGATTGGTAAGAAGATAGGTTAACCAGTGCCATTTCAGCAGACTTTCGTAACGACAACGGGCCAGAAATAAAGCGATCGCCACTCCCACGCATCCGAATAACCAGTGTTGCCACCAGTCGAGAGCAGTGGTATGTCTTTCGGCACTACGAATCATTAAACCACCGAAAACGGTTAAACCCGTCACCAAAACGAACAAAAGCCAATCAATTTGGGCTATATCACGGAAAATAAAGCTAAACTGCTCACTAAAACCGCTTAGTTTCCTACTAACAAGGGACTGTCTTCTCACCATTTCTCTCCCCAAATTTACTAACTAACTAGGGTTTGCTCAATAAATCTAAAAACATTGTTCGATAAGACTTTTAGACCTTTTTGAAATCCAAAAGCACCGGACATTGGAGTGATTGGGGGGAAAATTTAGGGACTTTTTCCCTGAAAATGGGTAAAACCCTACACCCTACACCCAACCCCCCCGATGTCGGGGGGGTTGGGGGGGCCACACCCTGCCACCACCGAAAAACTTTTTGCCGCAAACCCTAACTATAGGCTGCCACGGATACTTTCGCCGCCACCTGACGAGCGATCGCTATCAGGGCTTTAGCTGAGGCCGATTCTGGTTGCCCCAAAACCACTGGTACACCAGTATCACCGCCCTCCCGCAGGGCTATCTCCAGAGGCACACATCCCAGTAAAGGAATACCCAATTCTTGCGAGGTTTTTTCCCCACCACCGGACCCAAATAGATCATAGGAGCGATCGGGCTGATCGGGAGGGATAAAATAACTCATATTTTCCACGATACCCAAAACCCGCGCCCCTAGCTGTTGGAACATTTTTAAACCCCGACGCGCATCAATTAAAGAAACCGTCTGGGGAGTGGTGACAATCACCGCACCCGCTAGGGGGACCGATTGAATTAAAGTTAATTGTGCATCCCCGGTACCGGGAGGCATATCGACGATTAAATAGTCTAAATCGCCCCAATTGACTTGATAGAGAAACTGACGGATAATGCCGTTTAACATCGGACCGCGCCAGATTACCGGTTGATCGGGGTTGATCAAAAAGCCCATGGAAACCATTTTGATGCCATGGTTAAAAGCCGGTTCCAATATCTCGCCATTTGCGCCCTGTACGGTCACTTGTGCGTCATTTAAGCCCAACATTGTCGGGGCGTTGGGGCCGTAGATGTCCGCGTCTAATAGCCCCACTTTTGCCCCTAAATGAGCCAAGGCGACGGCGATATTGACAGCCACGGTACTTTTCCCGACACCGCCCTTACCACTGGAAACGGCGATAATATTTTTAACCCCCTCCACGCCTTGGCGATCGGGTAAAGCTTTTTGTTGCGGGGTTTCGGCAGTTACCTCCACAGCGACACTTTCCACCCCGGGCAGCTGTTTAACGGCTTTTTGGCAGTCTTCCACGATAAATTCGCGCAAAGGACAGGCGGGAGTGGTCAAAACTAGGGTAAAGCTAACTTTTCCGCCATCGATCGCCACATTGCGGATCATGTTCAATTCCACTAGGCTTTTTTGCAGTTCCGGATCTTGAACGGGACGTAATACTTCTAAAATCGATGCGGTATCAAGGGGCATGGTTTCAGTGTCTCTAATCAAGTATTGTTCTTATGGTTATTTATCTTAACCTTGATACCCGCACAGTTATCAGTGGGGAGTGGGGAGTTTTTTGCTGTGAACAGTGAACAGTAAGTAGTCGTGCAAAATTAATTTCCTAGTGAAGATAGGCAAGAGGCAAAAGGCAATAGGCAAGAGCGGGGTTAGATATGTGTAATTAATTTTGCTTAGGTACTTAATCAGTGAACTGAAAGCTCACATCTGATAACTGATAACTGATAACTGATAACCTCTATTCCCTTATATCTCTAGATATCTAGATTACGGTAATAGGATCGCCGACTTTAATTGTACCTGTCTTTTCGGGGATGACATTTTCTCCGAACATGATGCCTCCGGGGAAACGGCGAAAAGTGCTTAAGGTTTTTAACGGTTCTTGCTGGGGATTTCTTCTACCTGTTTCTTGATCGGTGGTGGTGATAATACAGCGACTACAGGGTTTAACTAGAGCATAGGTGATCTCGGCAATTGTTATCTTTTGCCAACTACTTTCGCTAAAAGCTCGATCGCTACTAATAACAATATTAGGACGAAAACGATTCATCGGCACCGGTGCAACTAAACGCCGATTTAAGTCCTCTAAAGAAGCAGTATTAGTTAATAAAATTGGATAACCATCGGCAAAGCTGACGGGAGTATGATCGTTCCCTGCATAGCGAGGATTCGCGGGACGTGGATAATCCGGAGATTGTCGCACTAAACGACAGGGAATGTCGAGAATTTTCTCGAACCATTCGGCGATTTCATCCCCTTGATCCATGGCTATGGTGTGAGATTCCCAGATTTGAACCGCTCTTTTTTCTCCTGTGAAATTAGGACAAAAAGTTAGGGAATCTTGAGATGTTTTCAGAGAAAAATTATCCTCTGTCATCGTGATAGAAACGGTGGCTAATTGCGGATATTCTCTTTGAGTGATAAATTTACCCTTGCCATCCACTAACATCATTTCTCGATCCCAGAGTAAACCTTTAGGAGTCACTTCAGCTTGGGATAATTGAATACCTCGACAGGATTTAATCGGGTAGATATAGAGATCAGTAACCTGCATTTTCTTTCAGTAGTTCTACATATTTTTTCGCCACATCTTCCCAAGTCCAGAGATTAATTTTATTGGGAATATCTTCGGGTAACAAGCGAGGAATTGGATTGAGGATAAATTGTTCTAAACAATTAGCTAAACTTTCCGCATCTCCCCTAGGATAGAATTGCACTCTTTCAGGACAATTATATAATTCCACCTGTTCTTGAAACACTTCTAAATCGGAAGCGATAACGGGAATACCCTGTAAAATGGCTTCTGCTATTGCTAATCCAAAACCTTCGTATTTTGAGGGAAATACCACACAGGAACAGGTTTGATAATAAAATTGCAAGGTTTCATAGTCTTGATAACCTAATCCCTTGATATGACTCTCAAAAATTTCTTGATTTTCCCGATAAAGTCGGGTACATTCTTTGAGATATTCTTGGTATTCTTGGGTTTTAGACTGTTGAGATAATTGCAAATTTCCACTAACTAGATTATCGGTTTCTTTACCGATCAAAACTATTTGAAATTTTAAACCTTGTTTCGCTAGTTTAATGGCTGCTTTGAGCAAAGTCAGATGATCTTTGTAGATACCAAAAGAGGAAGGAAAATAAAAAGTAACTAGCTCACTTTTGACTAAATAACTCTTGGTATGAGACTGCTCGACAAATCCCGCTAAGGGTACAGCTTTTAACTTACTAGCATAGGTAGCATTGGGAAAAACTTTTAAAACATCGTCTTTAGTTTTTTGGGAAATTGTGAACAGTAGATTGGCCTTATCTAACCATTCTTTTAACGCTTCATTGTAGGGTTCTTGATAGGATTCTGAGTAAGTTAAGGGAGCAAATTGCCAAAAGACATCATAAATAATGCCACTTAAAGTAACCTTGACATTAGGGGGAGAAATCCGATTAGTCATCCCATACAAACAGTGATCAGCTTGGTAACGCTTGATAATCTGATTAATTCTTGCTTCGATGCGTAAAAGTTCAATTCTACGAGAGAAAAGACGATGAATAGAACTCAGTCTTAGGATTTTATAAAAATTCGCTAGAAGCTCATAAAAATAGATTGATTTTGTTTCAAAACTCTGGGGGTAAAAAGCAAAATCCTCATAGATAAGTTTATCGGAATCAGGCATTAAAGACTTAAAATATTCAATTTCATTACGAGGGAGGACGATAATAATTTGTTCGACGTATTCTAATAAGCTAGGTATTAAAGAGATAATGACTCTTTCTACTCCTCCTTTGCGATAAAACACGATCGGGATGACAATTTTCATAGATTTTCTGGCAGATAGATGGCAATAAAAAGATTGATTTTTGACTTGAACCTATTATATGATAGGCTCGAATTGTTCTACTGAGTCGAGAAATCGAGTTAAATTCGAGAAACTAAGGCTCTATCACCCATCGCCCCTATTTTCCCTCGATCTTGGAGAAAAAGAGTGTCACAAGCTACTCCATCCCTACAATCTAATCTCAAACAATGGCTACGGGCCAGCGCACCTTCCCTATTTCAAATTAAACAGCGTTTGAGCGCCCGTCGTTGGCCGAAAAAATCGATCGTTATTTACACAGAAAAATATCGTCCCATGCGTCCGGCGGAAATTTGGCAACGGGGGGCCAGTGGCACCCAGGCATCGGTGGCTTTTTTAGCGCAGGAATGGACGAAACGCGGCTATAAAGTGACGATTTTCGGCAATTGTGAGGGTATGGAAGGGGAACAGGACGGTATTCGCTATGTTAATTATTACCAGATGAATTGGCAGGATCACTTTGAGACATTGGTGATCTCTCGTCATCCCACCTATTGCCGTCCGGGTACCAAGGCAGAACGAATTTTTTTTGATTGGCACGATATTAAAGTGCCGGCAGACTCCTATACCCCCGAAATTTTGGCTAGATACGACAAAATTTTCTGTAAAAGCCAATATCAACGGGATTTACTGGATTTCTGTCCCGATCATCAATGTCCGATTGTTCCTAATGGTATCGATACTTCCCTTTTGGCTGTAAGTGAGACAGTGCCGGAAAGTGAGCATCTTCCCTATCGTCTAGTCTATGCCTCTCGTTATTATCGGGGCCTAGAGTCGATGTTAAAGCATGGCTGGCCGATTATCAAGGCGGCAATTCCCGCAGCCGAGTTACATCTCTACTATGGTTTTACTAAACGGGATGAAATTGGCGATCGCAAGGAATGGCGCGATAATTTAATGGCTTTGATTAAAGCTAGTGCGGGGGTAGTTGATCGCGGAATGATGGGTTATCGTCAACTAATCGAGGAAAAAGCGCGCTCTGCTATTCATTACTACGGTTGCACCTATCGTGAGATCGATTGTATTTCTGTGCGCGAGTCGGCAGTGGTGGGTTGTCTGCCAGTGGTGACGGATTTTGCTGTTTTTCGAGAAAAGGACTACTGTGTGAAAGTGCCGGGAGAAGTAACCGATCCGGCTACTCAGGAAGCTATAGCCTGGAAAATTGTCGAATTACTGAAAAATCCCCAGCTTTTGCATCAAGAGCGCGAAAGATGTCGGAAAATTGCCCTAAATGACACTTGGGAGCGATCAGCCGCCGCTTGGTTAGATGTGATTGAAAAGGAGTCTCCCAGTCAGTAGATTGTTTACTCAGACTGGAAAACTGACCTTTTCGCTTAATAAGTGCCTAAATTAGGGATTTTAAGGGGAAGTACGCCCTTGAAATCTCACTTATGCTGGATATCGATGAGCATTTCTTCTAAAACCCTGGCTACGCTTAGGATTAAGTCTTCGCGATCGGGTGCGGCGATGATTTGCAAACCTAAAGGTAGCCGGGATGAACGTTTAATCGGCAACGAAAGGGCAGGTAAACCGATAAAAGAAAAAGGTTGGGTGAATCTGCCTAAATTAGGTCTAATTAATAGCTCTTGCCCGTCAATAATCATTTTTTCTACTCCTAACTGCGGCGCAATACAGGGAATCGTCGGGGTGAGGATAATATCGACTTCGCTGAAAATCTCTCGCAGACGATCGCGATACCAACGGCGAAAACGTTGAGCCTGTAAATACCAGCTAGAGGGAATTAATGCCCCTGCCAAGAAGCGATCCCGGGTTGCGGGGTCAAAATCCTCTAATCTGGTCTGTAAACGCGGTAAATGCCAATTTGCGCCCTCGGAAGCGGTAATTATATAGGCGGCTGCCCTGGCGCGGACGGTTTCGGGAATGGTGATTTTTTTGGTAACTCCTAAACGTTCGGCGATCGCTGTCACCGCCTCGATTACTTCCGGTTCGGCTCCCTGCTGAAAATAATCATCGGCAAGGGCTATTTTTACCCCCTCTAAGCCATTTAAAGGAGCTTTAAGGTTATTTTTGGCAAAAAGACTCCAAATAGCCGCCATATCCGCCACATTGTCGCTAAAAAATCCCAGATGGTCTAAACTACTAACGAACAAAAATAGACCCTGACGGGATACGCGCCCAAAGGTGGGTTTTAGCCCCACCACGCCACAGCAAGCGGCGGGAACCCTCACCGAACCATTAGTATCGGAACCGAGGGCGAGAGGCACTAAATTAGCGGCAACGGCAGCGGCGGAACCGCCGGAGGATCCTCCCGAGACGCGACTAGGATCGCGGGGGTTGGGAGTGGCTCCATAATGGGCATTTTCGGTGACAAAACCGTAAGCGTACTCATCCATATTGGTCGCCCCCACCAAAACTGCCCCGGCCGCTTCTAGGGGTTGAATAGCGATCGCATCTTGTCCAGCGACAGGGTGATCTCGATTGATTTTGGAACCGGCAAGGGTGACAATACCCTCGATATCAAAGAGGTTTTTGACGGCGAAGGGGACCCCTGCTAAGGAGCCGACGGCTTGCCCATTGGCGATCGCTTGATCGATTTTTTGGGCTTGGGCGAGCGCCCTAGGCTGTAAAATGTCGGTAAAGCAATTTAAATGGGGATTTTTCGTCCCTATCTCCGCCAAAGTCTGGCTAATAACTTCTAAGGCGCTAGTTTGACGATTTTGGATCGATCGAGCTAAATTGCTTACAGAAATAGTCATGGTTCAAAGCTGAGGGCACTTTCCTCGTCATCCTCTAAGGGAAATTCTGTCACTAAACTGGCGATTTCTTGCAAGCGTTGCCAGTTTTCAACCACAGAATTTAAATAGCGATCGGGAATGGTCAAGTCTAGGATTTTCGCTGTGATCATGATGTATTCTTCCGGGTTATTCATACAGGGTCAGCGCATCTCAAAGCCTATTGACAGCTAGATTGTAGCTCTTGAGTGCAAGCAGGTAAGCCAGCCGCCAGCAGGGTAAACATATAATCATTATCCATCGCTGCCCACTTTGACTTCTGCCTGAGGCTGCGCTTGAAGGTAGATTCTCGCTTGAGGGTATTGACAGCAAAACGCCGCACCAGTCCCAGATTGTCTGGGACCTGCCGAGAGCGGACACGACAAGCATCTTCCCCAAAAGTGACATCGAGCGTCCAATGTCAGGAATTTTCAATACCCCAGTGCGGGCGAATGGCCAGGGCAATTTTGGGACTATAGTCAGGTAAACTGCTCAGGTAAAACTGAATTTCCGACGTTGTCAAATTGAAAGATGATCCGAATCAGATGGGAACTCAAATTACTTTGATAGCAAGGATTGCATTGCATCTTTCATATTCTGATCTGACAACGCCAATTTTTTTTATTGCTCGCTATGATCGTTAATTTTAACGCAATTTTTCAAAGCCGACGGCATCGGCAATACTCGCCCCGCTACTAATTATTACAAAGTATTAACTTCTCTCTCAGAAACGGGACAAAAGGCGGGCGGGTTGCCTATGCTTGCAAAAACCCCAAGCACCGACGAGTATATGTTTCAGCCCTTCCTCCACTACCTAGAGCGAGAACTATTCGCACGCTTCCCGTTACAGACTCGTCCGATTCTGCCAGAGTTGGAATTTCAAGTTAGTCAACGGGGGAAAAATCCGGCTATGATTGAAAGCTGGTGCTATCAGTGTCCCCAATTCCGCAAAATTCGCTACACCTACATTAACGCGGGGGAAACAGCCCAAATTTTTAATAGTGTCATTTATCCTAGTTACAATTACGATTTACCCCTGCTGGGCATTGATTTTTTGGCGTTTGGAAAAAAGAAAATATTAGTAGTTCTCGATTTTCAACCTCTTTTTCGCGACCAAGATTATTTAACCAAATACATCGAACCTATGCGATCAATCCGGGATAAATACCCCGATTTAGCTCAAGATTTGCCGATGAAATACTACGACGCTAATCAGTATTTTTCCCCCTATCTGCTCTTTGCTAAAACCGATGCGGAGACAGTAGTTAAGCAACTTTTCCCCGCTTATCAAGAGTTTATCCAACTGTATTGGCAACTGTTAGAAAAAGCCCAACCCCTAACCAGCGCAGCCGCACAAGAACCGATTATCGCCGCCCAAAAAGACTACGATCGATATAGTGCCGAACGGGATCCCGCTTCCGGTCTATTTAGCAGTTATTTCGGTCAGGAATGGTCAGAAAAATTCCTGCACCAATTCCTCTTTGAAGATGCCATTGCCACCGCCATCCACGCTTAGAAAAAAGCTTGCCCATGTCTCTTTATCAACCCTTTTTAGACTCCGCTTTCACCCTGCTGTCAGAACAGTTGTCCCTACAACCCTATCCCATTCCCGTCGGCTTTGAACGGAAGGAAACGGTTACAGGCAAGGGAAAAAGACAGGAAACGGTCATTACCACCAGCTATGCTTGGCAATCCTCA
Organism: Microcystis sp. T1-4; assembly: GCF_000297435.1. GTDB lineage: Bacteria > Cyanobacteriota > Cyanobacteriia > Cyanobacteriales > Microcystaceae > Microcystis. Next base: position 28,617 of record NZ_CAIP01000186.1, read on the forward strand.
AAATTGCGGCAAATTCGAGCCGCCCACGTTTGCGGAGGTGATTCCCTTCAGGTGCTTAATTTTGTCATTTTTCCCCGTTTAGAGTACGATTTGCCCTTTTTCGGGGCGGATTTAGTCACCTTGCCGGGGGGTCATCTGATTGCGATCGATCTGCAGCCACTTTTCCATGATCGCAATTACCAAGAAAAATACAGCGATCCGATTATGCCGATTTTCCGATCCTATCAGGCTGATTTGCCCTGGGGAGGCGACTTTCCCGAAGAAGCCAAGGGCTTTTTTTCCCCCGCTTTTCTCTGGACAAGACCCCCGGAGACGGAAACCGTGCAAACGCGGGTTTTAGGGGCATTTAAGGACTATCTACAAGCTTATTTGACTCTGGTAGCTTCATCGACAGCGATTAGGGATCGCCAACAGTTAACGGCGATCGAAAAGGCCCAATTAGCCTACATTAACTATCGGGCTGCAAAAGATCCCGCTAGGGGAATGTTTACCCGTCTCTACGGACAGGAATGGACAGAAGAATATATTCACGGTTTCCTGTTTGATTTAGATCGTCAATTGGCGATCATGGGTTGAGTTTTCCCGATCAACCCCGCTATGATTAGCGGTTATCAAGACAAAAAAACTCCCGTGGTAAGTGTACTATCGATCATCACTCCCAAGATTATCTATCTCGGTCTGGCCGGGATAGCGGTCTTGGGAATTTATTATTTATTGCAGAGTCAGATCGCCAGTCGTCGTCAAGTGGAGATAACTTTACGACAACAAACCGAGCGGGAGCGTTTAATCAATCAGATCGCCCAAAATATTCGGCAATCCTTAAAATTAGGGGAAGTTTTAACCACCACCGTCGCCGATGTGCGTCAATTTTTACTCACCGATCGCGTGTTAATTTATCGTCTCAATGACGACGGTACGGGTAGCGCCATTACTGAGTCAGTTTTGCCAGAATATCCCGCCATTTTGGGGGAAACTTTCCCCCCCGAAGTTTTTCCCCCGGAATATCATCAGGCATATATCCAGGGCAAAATCAGGGCAATCGCTGATGTTAACCGAGAAGATGTGGAACCCTGTCTAGTAGAATTCCTGGCCCAGTTCCGCGTCCAAGCTAAATTAGTCGTTCCCATTATCCAACAGTTCCGCGAACAGGATTCATCTACCCCGCACCTCTGGGGACTGTTGATCGCCCATCACTGCCGCAGCCGGCGACAATGGCAACCCCTAGAAATCGATCTGATGAAACAGTTAGCCACCCAAGTGGCGATCGCTATTCAGCAATCAGAACTCTACGAACAACTGGGACAACTAAACGCCGAATTAGAGGATCGGGTGCGTCAACGGACTGAAGAACTAGCCCGGACTAACCAAGCACTACGGGAAGAAATCGCCGAACGTCAACGCACAGAGGTGGCCCTGCGTCATACTAACCAAACTCTACAATCTTTGATCGCCGCCTCTCCCCGGGCAATTTTTAGCCTCGATTTACAGGAAAGGGTGAAAATGTGGAATCCGGCGGCCGAAAGGATGTTCGGTTGGACGGAAGCAGAAGTGATTGATCGCCCCAATCCCGTCATTTCTAGGGAAAATGAGCCGGAATACGAAAACCTCTGGCAGAGCGTTTTAGCGGGAATATCGCCCCCTAGTCTGGAAATTGGCCGGCAAACTAAAGAGGGAAAAGCGATCGAGATCGTCTTTTCTGCCGCTCCCCTCACCGATAGTGATGGTCAAATCGACGGGTTAGTGGCAGTGGTGGCCGATATCAGCGAACAGAAGCGACAAGCGGAACAGGTGCGTCTTTTACAGTCGGTGGTAGTCAATACCAATGATGCGGTAATTATCACCGAAGCCGGACCGATCGAGCCGCCAGGACCGCGGATTCTCTACGTTAACCAAGCTTTCACCACAATGACAGGCTATAGTCTCGAGGAAGTGCTGGGCCAAACCCCACGCATTTTTCAGGGACCCAAAACCGATCCCGAAGCTGTTAAAAGAGTGCGAGATGCTTTCTTGCGTTTGCAACCTGTCACCGGGGAGGCGATCAACTATCGCAAGGATGGCAGTGAATTTTGGGTGGAGTTTAGTATTGTGCCGGTGGCGGATAAACGGGGAAAATATACCCACTGGATTTCTATTCAACGGGATATTAGCGAACGCAAACAAACAGAGGAAGCACTGCGACAGAGTGAAGAACGTTTTCGCTCCCTGATCGAGAATGCCCTCGATATTATCACAATTATCAGTCCTAACGGCACGATTTACTACGAAAATCCCTCCGTTGAGAAGGTTTTAGGCTATTCTCCCCCGGAATTAATCGGTCAAAACTTTTTTTCCTATATTCACAAAGATGATCTGGCCGATGTCTGTTCCCTGTTAAGTCAATCTCTCAACAATAGCGGAGAAACCCGCTCGATCGAGTTCCGTCGTCGTCATCAGGATGGCCAATGGCGCACTTTTGAGGCCCTGCCTAAGGCCTTAAGTTTTAACGAAACCGGGGAACTAGCGATCGAAGGTGCTGCTTCCCCGAAAATTTTTATCAATTCTCGCGATATTACCGAACGCAAGCGCCTTGATGAGGTGCGGATGGCCCTGGAACGGGAAAAAGCTCTTAGCGCCCTGAAAACTAACTTTTTTTCCATGGTTTCCCACGAATTTCGCACCCCTTTAAGCACGGTACTGGCCGCGGCCCAGTTGTTGGAAACTTCCCCCGGCGCTTGGGAAAATCCCGAAAAAAGAGAACGGAATCTGCATCGCATTCAAGAGTCAGTCCGCAATATGGTTCAGTTACTCGATGATATTCTCACTATTAATCGCGCCGAAACTGGTAAGTTAGAATTTAATCCCCAATGGCTGGATCTGGAGAAATTTGGCCGTCATCTACTGGAGGAAATGCAGTTAAGCGCCGGCAGTCAACACACGCTAATTTTTGTCTGTCAGGAAACTAATACTAGCGCCTACGTCGATGAAAAGTTATTGCGATCGATCCTAGAAAATCTGCTCACTAACGCGATTAAATATTCACCCACCGGCGGACAGGTCCACTGTTCTATTACTTTTTTGGAGAAAGCTATTCAATTACAGATTCGCGATCGGGGTTTGGGCATTTCGATGGAAGATCAAAAACAGTTATTTGAACCTTTCTATCGCGGAAAAAATGTCCGTCACATCGCCGGCACCGGCTTGGGGTTAGTAGTAGTGCAGAAATGCGTCGAACTACACGGCGGTTCGATCGAAATTGCTAGTATCCCCGGCAATGGAACCACTGTCACGATTCTATTACCGAAACTGGCCTGAAAATCAATAAATCGGAGCGAGAATCATTCTCAATGGGGTGAAAACTTCCGGGGAAGAAATTAGAAAACATCACCTAGACGGGCATATTCTAAAATTGACCGACTGAGAGCATCGCGATCATCGCGAGTGAGGTAATAATTCCGGCCGCCGATATCATTGAGAAATCGCAGTAGGGCCAGACAAGCGGACTCTAGATCCGCTCTGCGTCGGGCAGCCGCTAAAGCTTGTTCCGAGGTGGCATAAACTAGGCAATCGCTAATTCCTTCGCTGCCATCCACTCGCCAACATTGAAAAGAATAACCCTGCATTTCTAGGATCAATTCAATCTGCCAGCCGTGATAGTCAAATCGCGTATAAATCATCTCAAGCAGCCCCTTGTAGGAGAGGAAAGTCACAGGTTTGACCGCTCTGATTGTCTAGAAGTCCTGCACCTGTCTAACTTTCTAATTTAATGGATGATTATGGAAACCCTCTGCAAACTTCGTGCAGATTTCGTGCAGAAATGATTTTGTCCACTGTCTAGGGTTTGCTGAAAAAGTTTATTGGTGGGGTTAGGAGTCAGGAGGCAGGAGTCAGGAGGCAGGAGGCGGTCGGCAGGAGGAAAAATCGAATATGCAATTTAGATTCAAAACAGCTTATTACTTTAAACGATAACCGAGACCGTGAACGGTTTCAATAAAGTCTTCCGGCGCACCGAGGGATTTTAGCTTGTGACGAAGACCGCGAATATGGGAAGTAACGGTTTCCTCGGCTGGAGAATCGTCCAAAGACCAAACTCGCTCAATAATACCCGATCGACTTAAGACCCGGCGTCCATGGGTAACAAGTAATTCTAAGAGAGCGAATTCCTTGGGGGTGAGGGAAAGAAGTTGACCGTTATAACTGGCCTCGTGGGTACTGGGATTTAATTGCAAACCCCCCCAAGATAATAAAACACTGCTGGTGCTGCTGCCGCGTCGGATCAAGGCCCGAATCCGCGCCATTAATTCGCCCAAATCGAAGGGTTTAGTGACATAATCATCGGCCCCTGCGTCTAATCCGTCGATTTTATCGATTACCGTATCCCTTGCGGTTAATAATAGGACGGGAACGGTGGCATTAGCAAAGACGGGATGATGGGATTCCGCTCGTCGCAGACGTTGACAGAGCAAAGTTCCGCTTAATTTGGGCAGGGTGACATCGAGAACTAAAAGGTCATATTTGCCTAATTCTAGCCAATTCCAGCCTTCTTCTCCGTCTCTAGCCACATCGACAACGTATTGTCGCTCGCTCAATGCCTCTCGCAAAATCTCGGCTAGTTGCATATCATCTTCTACTACTAAAATTCGCATGGTCTAGAGTTGACACTCCCGCCGTTAAGCTGACGCTGTGACGGGGGATTCTTGATTCACAGAAACCCGCTTTTCGGTACAAGTACCAACGAGTCTTACAGTTTCTCCCCAAGCTTGAAATTCCGACTGTCCATCGGTATTTGTTGACAGTATTCTCATACCTTCTTCCCTTAAATTCTTGGCGGCGTTTTCATCTCTATCGTGCTGCGTCTTACATTCTGGACAAATCCATTCACGAATACTGAGAGTCAATAAATCATTTTTAAATCCACAGCAAGAACAGAGTTTTGTACTCGGATAAAACCTGTCAACTTCTACAAGTTTTCCTCCCTCTCTTTCTAGCTTGTAATCCAAGAAATTAAGCAACATACCAAAACCAGCGTCATGTATTGATTTGGCTAATTTAGTCCTTGCTAACCCTTTAATATTCAGATTCTCGGCTACAACGATTTGGTTTTCATCGCATAACTTTCTGGAGAGTTTATGAAGAAAATCCTGTCTAGTATTTGCTATCTTTTCGTGAACCTTGGCTACCTCCTTAATGGCTTTTTGGCGATTATTAGACCCCTTGGCTTTACGAGACAATGCTTGTTGTCTCCGCTTTAAACGTTTAGCATATTTTCTGGTAGGTTTGATTGGGTCAATCTTGTAGGTTGTTTCACCATCAAAAACCGTAACTAAAGAAGATAAACCTAGGTCTATCCCTGATATTTTTAGTTTTTCAATGGTTGTTGAGTCATCCATCTCAAACAAGATGGCAGCAAAATATTTATCTGTACTGGTTTTAGAAACAGTTACGGATTTAATCTTACCATTTATTACTTGAGAAATCTTAGCTTTTACAACCCCTAATTTAGGTAGCTTAATTCCCTTATTTCTAATTGAACAACTTTCAGGATAACGGATTGATTGTTTTTTGTGCTTACTTTTAAATTTAGGGAATTTTGTGCTTTTTGAGAAGAAGTTCTTAAAAGCAGATTCTAAGTTTTTCAATGATTGCTGCAAGGTAGCGGCAGTAGCCTCAGCTAACCATTCAAAATCCAGTTGTTTCTTGAGTTGGGTAAGGTCTTTTGCCATGTCACAGTAGGTCATTCCTTTACCAGTCTCTAGGTACTGATTGTTAGTTTTATTTAAGTAGTAATTCCAAACAAAACGGACGCAACCAAAGTTTTTAGCTAAGGCTAGTTCCTGTTTTTTGTTTGGGTATATTCTCACTTTTAAAACATTTAACATCAGCCTGACCCCATCTGTGCTATCTTTTCAGTGTAACACTTACCGCTTAAATATGTCAAGCTCATACATACCTTGAGAATCAAGCCTTTCCTTATTAGGAAACACTGTCGCGTTAGTTTAGATTCTGGGGGCAATTCATCTCCCGTTAATTTCTGGTATATTTTTAATTAAGGAGAAATTTAACGGGAGTCCTCTTGCTCCATTTAGATAGAGTAAGCTGGAAATAGTGTCAGTTAACTGCTGATGAATTGGCTCAAACAAGGAAAATGGATCGCGGGAGGTTTCGGGCTAACTGTCTTATTGATGGGAACTATTAGCCTAGTTTCCTATCGCAATACCCTCGCCCTGCGTCAGCGCGCTGCCGAGGTGGAAGTTACCTACGAGATCATCGATAATCTCGCTAATCTTTACGCTAACATGGCGGTGGCCGAATCGGGAAGACGCGATTATATCAAAACTGGCAGCCCCAGTGAATTAGGCCGTCATCATCGGGCGATCGCTTTGATGCAATCTAACTGGCAACTCCTAGCCAAACAATTAGAAAACGGCACGGATTTCGAGCGGGAAATGGTCACTCAGATCGGGGATTTAATGTATCGGCGAATTGCTTTATTTAATCAATCGATCGCTACCTATAAATTCGATCAATCCGATGATATTTTTCAAGATGTAATCACGGTTAAAAGTGTCGAAGTCCGGGATAAGTTTCAAAATCTTCTTACCTATTTACAAGCTAGTCAGAAAAGGAATTTAAGAAGTAGCATCGCTAGTTCTAGGGATAGTATTAGCGAAAATTCTCTGTTGGGTTTACTGGGAACTTTTATCAGTTTTGGGATTATTTGCGGAGTTTATCTCTTGGTTTTTTGGCAAGAGAAACGGCAACAAAAAAGTGAGGAAATTCACCGGCTATTACTACAGGAAAAAGAACTTTCTGACCTAAAAATTCAGCTTTTTTCCATGATATCCCATGAGTTCAGAACCCCTTTGACCGTGATTTTTTCCGCCTCGCAGTTATTAGAAAACGGCTTAAAAGATGCAGATCAGTCGAGCAGAAAAAACCTATACAGGATCCAGTCTTCTGTCAAGCTAATGAATCAATTCTTAACAGATATTTTGATTTTAACAAGGGCAGAATCTGGAAATCTAAGATGTCAACTAGAACCGCTCGATATTGAAGCTTTTTGTTTAAATTTAGTCGAGGATTTTCAATTTATTAATAAAAATAATACACCGATTAAATTTGTCAGTCAGGGATTGATGAGCCGTCCTTATCTAGATGAGAAACTGCTCTACTCGATTTTAAGTAATTTACTCTTAAATGCGATTAAATATTCCCCCACGGGAGCAGGGATTAGTTTGATTTTGGGGAAAGATAGCGATCGCATTGTTTTTCAAGTCCGGGATCACGGGATCGGCATTGCCGAGGAAGATAGAGACAGGATCTATGAACCCTTTTATCGGGGTCAGAATGTGGAAAATATTATCGGCACGGGATTGGGGTTAGCAGTGGTTAAAAAATGCGTCCAACTCCACCGTGGCGAAATCGCCCTAGATAGCCAAGTGGGTAAGGGAACAAGCTTTACCGTTAAACTGCCCATGTCACCCTAGTTCCAGCTTGAGCGGCCAAAAGATTACAAAATGTAACTTTCTTTCTCAGAAACGGGACGAAAGCAACGGCGAATTTTTATCTTCTAGATTAATCGATCGCAAAGTCCAATCTGGATCGACCCTAAAACCCCTTCTATTCATCTCAATTTGAGGAGAGCTTCATGCTTGACGCTTTTTCCAGAGCGGTAGTAACCGCCGATAGTAAAACCGCTGCCATCGGTGGTGCCGACTTAAACGCGCTCCGTAGCTTCATCGCCCAGGGCAACCGTCGTCTTGATGCCGTTAATGCGATCGCTAGTAACGCCAGTTGTATGGTTTCCGATGCCGTTGCCGGGATGATTTGCGAAAATACTGGCTTAATTCAAGCTGGTGGCAACTGTTACCCCAACCGTCGCATGGCAGCCTGTCTGCGTGATGCGGAAATCATCTTACGCTATGTCACCTACGCACTGCTCGCCGGCGATGCTTCCGTCCTCGAAGATCGTTGCTTAAACGGTTTGAAAGAAACCTACACCGCTTTAGGTGTACCCCTACAATCCGCCGCTCGTGCCGTAGCGATCATGAAAGCGCAAGCCGCCGCCCACATTCAAGATACCCCCAGCGAAAAATTCGCCGGTGCTAAACTTCGCAAAATGGGTTCCCCCGTTGTGGAAGATCGTTGCGCCAGCTTAGTGGCAGAAGCGAGCAGCTATTTCGATCGAGTTATTGCCGCTCTCAGCTAAAACGAGACTAAAACTCGCTTTCTGGCTGTTATTTACGCAAAAATCAGCCAATTAATTTCTTCACTCAAGTCAAACTTAAAAATAGTAAAGACATGAAATCAGTAATTACTACTGCCGTTGCTTCTGCTGATGCGGCTGGACGTTTCCCCAGCACCTCCGATCTAGAATCCGTACAAGGCTCTATCCAACGGGCCACCGCTCGTCTGGAAGCCGCCGAAAAACTGGCTGGCAACCTCGACGCTGTAGCCAAAGAAGCCTATGATGCTTGCATCAAAAAGTATCCCTACTTAAACGAAGCCGGCCAAGCGAACTCTACCAATACTTTCAAAGAAAAGTGTCTCCGGGACATCAAACACTACCTACGTCTGGTTAACTACTGTTTAGTCGTCGGTGGCACCGGTCCCCTCGATGAATGGGGTATTGCCGGACAACGGGAAGTTTATCGCGCCTTGGGATTACCCACCGCCCCCTATGTAGAAGCTCTCAGCTTCGCTCGTAATCGCGGTTGCGCTCCTCGTGATATGTCCGCTCAAGCTCTCACCGAGTATAATGCCCTTCTCGACTATGTGATCAATTCTCTCTCCTAGAGACAGATATCGATCTCGTTCACTACTGGGGGACTCGCAGTTAATTGTTTGCCTATCATGGGGGTAAGCGAATAACTAGGAGTCCCTCGGTTATTGGCAGATTTTTGGCCCTCGGTTGTCAGAAGTCAGGAGATTATTTTTATTTATTCTCCCCACACCCTACACCCTACACCTTCTTTCAAGTCAGAAGTCAGGAGATTATTTTTATTTATTCTCCCCACACCCCACACCCCACACCCCACACCCCACACCCCCCAACCCCTACCCACAGAACTTTTTAACAGCACCATGTCCCAAGAATCTTTATTCGAGCAGTTAAAGCACCCCAATCCGCACCTACGGGAACAGGCAATCTGGGAATTGGTGGAAACTCGCGACGAAACCACGATTGATCGCCTAATGGCCATTTTAGATGAAGAGGATACGACCTATCGCCGGGCCGCCGTCAAAGCCCTAGGCGCGATCGGTGTGGATACGGTTCCCCCTTTGCTGGTAGGGTTACTCAATAGCGATAATGTCACCGTGCGCGGTAGTTGTGCCAAGGCCTTGGCCCAGGTAGCGGTAAATTATCCCGATGTCCCCTTTCCAGAGGCGGGAATCGCGGGTTTAAAAACGGCACTAGCAGACGCGAATCCAGTGGTACATATCGCCGCAGCTATGGCCCTGGGAGTGGTTGGGGTTCCAGCATTGGATAGTTTATTGGAAGTGTTGCAAAATACGGAGAATTTGGGGTTAGCCGTGTCGATAATTAATGCTGTTAGTTCGATTCCAGATAATCTATCTAAAGAGGTATTGACAGCCATAGCCAATGATGAAACAGCGGATATCTACCTTCGGGAAACCGCCACCAGCGCCTTATCGCGGCTGGAATTAGTTCAGAATCAACTCACTCCGGGTTGATGGCATCGCAACTTTTAGGCAAAAATAGGGCTTTTAAAGCCAAAAAAGCCTAGATTTGGGCTATTTACCCCCCAGTTGACCCCTGATTTTTGCAGCAGGTTGACTCTCCTGGGGAACTGGTCACGGTTTCCTGATAGGATAAGGTGACTTGGGATTAACTTATGGTATCGAAAATATGTCTCTAAAACCTTACATTTCTCGCTTATTAGCTTTGGTTCTCGTCCTTGTCATCGGATTGATGGGTTGTTCTAGTAGTTCGGGGTTAACGGGCAATTATGGAAAAGATACCCTGACGGTGATTGAAACTTTAACCACAGCCCTTGATTTAGTCAAAGATGACCCGAATAAAGCGGCAGCTGAGTCGCAAGCAAAGGAACAAATCAACGATTACATCTCCCTCTACCGACGAGATAAAAAATCCGGGGGTTTGCGTTCTTTCACTACTATGCAAACAGCCTTAAACTCTCTGGCTGGTTATTATACCGCCTACGGTTCCCGTCCCATCCCCGACAAACTCAAACAACGTTTAAAACAAGAATTTAAACAGGTGCAATTCTCTCTCCAGAAAGGAATTTAGATACAGTTATCAGTTATCAGTTATCAGTTATCAGTAGAACTCGACCTAATATTATAAGCTGTACTGAATTTAAACTGCGTATTAGAAATTTTAGTACAAATGCTCGAACTTCCTCTCCCTGCTCCCAACTCCGGCACTCCAGTGCAGTCTTAACGAGTAATTTAGATAGTCAACAGATTGGCGGGATTGTTAAGTGACAGGTATTAGGTGCGAGTAACAGTGCTGTCTTTTCCCTTGACTGATTACTGTTGACTGAAATGACTCCTGTAAAAATCAGACCAAATCCGGTTAGACTAGAAATACAAAGCGTATTATAAAAAACTACAAAATTGATTCAAGACGAAACCCTAGAATTATTGGAATGGCCGCGGCTATGTCAACACCTAGCTACTTTTACAGCGACTAAACTAGGTGCGATTGCGATTCGTCAATTGCCGTTACCGGAAAGCAAAGAAGAAAGTTTAAACCTACTCTGCCAAACCAAAGAAGTTTATAGTTTAGAACAAAAATTAGATAGTCGTCTTTCCTTTGATGGGATTACCGACATCGGCGATGCTCTAGAAAGGGCGCATCTGGGGGGGTTATTATCGGGACAGGAACTTTTAAATATTGCCACGACTTTAGCCGGAGTGCGACGTTTACGGCGTTTAATTGATGAACAGGAAGATATACCAGTTTTAAAAGAGTTAGTAGCCGAAATTCGCACCTATCCAGAGATAGAACAGGAGATACACCGTTGTATCGATGAAGATGGCCGGATATCCGATCGCGCTAGTCCCCAATTACGGGAAATTCGGGGACAAATGAAGGTGATTAGAGAGCGAATTTACCGAAAATTACAGGATATCATGCAAAAACAGGGCGGTGCTATCCAAGAAGCGGTGATTACCCAAAGAAGCGAGCGCTGGGTGCTTCCCGTCAAAGCAGCGCAAAAAGAGCAAATACCGGGGATAATTCACGATACTTCCAGCACAGGGGCAACTTTTTACATTGAACCTCACTCTATCGTTGATCAAGGCAATCAACTACGGCAATATCGTCGTCTGGAACAAATCGAAGAAGAAAAAATCCTGCGGCAGTTAAGTAATCTGATCGCCGAAGCCTTTGAGGACTTAGAATATTTACTAGCGATCGCTACTAGGCTCGATCTGGCCACCGCCAGAGCCCGTTACAGTTTATGGTTAGAGGGTAATCCCCCCCACTTTATCGATGGTTCGGAAACGATTACTTTACGGAATTTGCGTCATCCTTTGCTCTGGTGGCAAAAACACCACGAACAGGGGGGGGAGGTCGTACCGATAAATGTGCAGATTAGCCCAGAAATTCGCGTTGTTGCCATCACCGGACCAAATACCGGCGGAAAAACCGTTACTTTAAAAACCCTCGGATTAGCGGCTTTAATGGCGAAAGCGGGCCTGTTTATTCCAGCGCGGGAACCGGTAGAGATACCCTGGTTCGATCAGGTTTTAGCCGATATCGGGGATGAACAGTCTTTACAACAGAGTTTATCGACTTTTTCGGGTCACATTCGCCGGATTGTCCGCATTTTAGCGGCTTTAAATTCTCGTTCCTTGGTTTTACTCGATGAGGTGGGAGCAGGTACGGATCCGGCCGAGGGAAGTCCTTTAGCGATCGCTATTTTACAATACCTCGCCGATCATAGTTTACTGACGGTGGCTACCACTCACTACGGGGAATTAAAAGCGTTAAAGTATCAAGATTCTCGCTTTGAAAATGCCTCGGTAGAGTTTGATGATCGCACTCTTTCCCCCACTTATCGACTATTATGGGGCATTCCGGGGCGTTCTAATGCTTTAACTATTGCCCAGCGTTTGGGATTGAATCCCGAAATTGTGGCCGAAGCGAGAAATCATCTGGGGGGGTTATCGGAGGAGATAAATCAAGTAATTGCTGGTTTGGAAGCGCAAAGACGGGAACAGGAGTCAAAAGCTCAAGAAGCTAGTCAATTACTCCAACAAACGGAGAAATTTTATACAGAAGTGTCCACGCGGGCTAATTCTCTACAGGAGAGAGAGCGAGAATTAAAACGTTATCAAGAGCAGGAGATACAAAAAGCTTTATTATCGGCAAAAGCAGAGATTAATGAGGTTATTCGCCGATTGCAAGCGGGAACAAAAACTGGTAAAGATGCCCAAAAAGCCACAGAGGAGTTAACTGCGATCGCAGAAAGGTTATTACCAAAAACGGAAAAAACTAAGGTTAATTATCGTCCGCAAGTGGGGGAAAGGGTACGCTTGCCCAATTTGGGACAAACTGCCGAAGTTTTAGCAATTTCACCAGAATCAGAGGAGATTTCCCTGCGTTTCGGTATGATGAAGATGACCCTACCCTTAGACCAGATTGAGTCTTTGGATGGTCAAAAAGTGGAAACTGCGCCAAAACCTGCCAAAAATTTGCCCCAAACTCCCACAAAACCCCAGGAGACTCCTTTAATTCGTACTGCTAATAATACCGTCGATATTCGCGGTTCCAGGGTGGCAGAGTCAGAAACGGATATCGAACAGGCGATCATCAGAGCCACCTCATCGGGCATATTATGGATTATTCACGGTAAAGGTACGGGGAAATTGCGTCAAGGTGTTCACGATTTTTTATCCCGTCATCCCCAGGTAAAACGCTTTCAATTAGCACCCCAAAATGAGGGCGGTTCGGGGGTAACTATCGCTTATTTAACTTAGGGTTTGCGGCAAAAAGTTTTTTGTCGGGTTAGAAGCCAGGAGATAGGGTGATAGGGTGATGGGGTTTTAGGGTTTTAGGGTTTTAGTTGAAATTCCCCACTTCCCCACTTCCCCACTTCCCCACTTCATAATTCATACTTTGTGCTTTTTGTCAAAAAAACTTTTTTTTTGCAATAAAACTACACAAAAAAAAGATCATCGTTATGACTGAAATTGACTAATTTAGCCGTCTTAATTAGGATCACCTTCTAGGTGTGGCAAAGGTTTCAGCCATTGCTGCCCAAAAAAGCACAAAATAACCCACTATGGAATTCTATCAAATCGCTGTAACCATTACAACATCGTTGTTAAATAAAAATCTTTCTCAATTAATTCTTAAGAATTTATAAATATTGCGGAATGTTAATTTAAATATTCTCAAGCTTTTGGAGTCAATCAATAATTTTTGCTTATCTTTAGCCAACATTGGGTTAGGAGACAGTATTCTCCGAGTCAGGAGTCGGGAGTCAGGAGTCGGGAGATTATTTTTATCCCACTTCATAATTCAGGTTC
>NZ_CAIP01000185.1 GCF_000297435.1 Microcystis sp. T1-4
ACGCCGGTGGCGAAAGTAAACAGAAGCTAACTATCGGTTTCTGGACAGCAATAATTCTGCTCCTTGCCGCCCTATTTTTATCCAATGCCGTCTATGTTGAAGCTTATAATCTCCCCAATATTATCAAAGCTTTAGCGGTCATCGGTGCTGGGTGGTGGTTATATCTGGGAGTTTTCAAAAAGTTATCCCTAAAATTATCGCGAGCTTGGGAACAATTTGATAATCTCGTCGGTATGATGAGTATAATGTTAGTTTTATTATTTTGGATGGTCTTAGCATGATCGGACATATAATTCTGCGTTTAACTATGTGGTTTTTACTCACGGCTAATTTTACCCCCGCTAATATTATGATCGGGGTGGCTATTGCTTTTCTTTTGCCCCGTAATTTCGCCTCTAGCGAAACTTTAGGCGATTGGTTAAAGGTAATAATTAAAGTCTTTATAGCTATTCCCCAAGCTTATAAAGAAGCGTTTGAAATCATCTTTCGTCCCCACAAAGAAGAAGAAATTATTTTAGAGAGAATTTCGGGTAAACGTTCACCCAGATTAGCTTTTTGGGATATATTTCTCATTACCTTTACCCCGAAAACTATCGTCACCGAATACAAGGAAAATGAAGGTTATGAAGTTCATGTAATTAAACGGAGTAACCAGGGATGAATATTATTCTCATTGCCATGATTGTCGCCCTATTAATTCCCCTTTATGAAGTGGCAAGAAATGATGACATCTGGCAAAAAATGGCCGCCTTTGCCAGTGCTTCCAGTAAATCATCGATTATTATTCTAGTGGTGTCAGTTCTGCGGGATGATTGGATGATTGGAGTGGTAGCAGTGATTATTCTCAGTGTCGGTAATGCTGGATTTATGTTATTAGCACAAATTCTTAAACGATTGAACGAATCATGATTGACATTTTCAGTTATATCTGCATCGCTATCGGAGTGTTTTTCTGGTTTTGGGGAACGGCGCATCTTTTAGACAAGCGCTCGGTATTATATAAATTACATGGTCTATCTGTCGCTGATACCTTGGGTTCTATGGCGATTATTTTCGGGCTACTTTTGAAAGTTCCCCAAAATTGGCCTTTATTATTATTGGCAATAATTTCCCTAGCAATTTGGAACACCATGTTAGGCTACGTTTTAGCTTATACTTCTAGCGATCGAGAGTAGAATTAAAGATGAATGAAAGTTATCTCTATGTTATTGTTGCCCTCTTGCCTTTAACTGCGGCGATGGTGATGTTACAATCTAATCCCTACCAAGCTTTAGTAATTCGCGGGGTTTTAGGGGCAATAGCCGCTTTAGTTTATGCTTTATTAGGGGCGGCAGATGTATCTTTAACCGAAGCTTTGATGGGAACCATGTTAGCCGTAACTCTCTACGCGGTGGCGATTCGTTCCTCTTTAGTGATGCGTTTAGGAGTAATTGCCGAGGAAACCGATACAGTTTTAGAACAGTTAAAAACTCAACTACAAACGGTTTTAAGTAAGCGTTTTATGCGTTTAGAATTAGTTGCCTACAGTGATAAACAAGCTTTGCAACAGGCACTTAGGGATAAAGATGTTCATGCCGTCTGTATCCGTCAAGACAATCCAGAAACCATCCCCTACGAAACCACAATTAGATTACCCTATCTCTACGATATTTTTAAAAATGAATTAACGGCAGCAAACACGATTTTAACCTGTATTGAAACCCCCAAATTAGAGGAGAAACACTAATGAAATGGATTTACACTCTAGCCGCCATTGCCTTCGCTGTCAAAATGGTAATTATTCCCAATACTGCTTCCTCTATATCATCCTTAGAAATTGTTGAATCCCTAGTGCGCGACGGCGGTGTTCCTAATGCGGTTTCGGTGGTTATTTTTCGTAATCGTCTTTACGATACCATCTATGAAGTGATTGTTTTTACCATTGCCATTATGGGGGCGAATTTTCTTCTAGCCACCGAAAAACCCGCCAGTAAAATCCATCAATTTACCGACCAACCTTCAATTATTTTAGCCCGTTTGGGGGCAACAATTGCCGCTTTAGTGGGCATTGAATTAGCTATCCGCGGACATTTAAGTCCGGGGGGAGGTTTTGCCGCCGGAGTCGCCGGAGGTACGGCAATTGGTTTAATAGCCATTACCTCGTCTCCCGAATGGATGCAAGCAATTTATCGCCGTTGGCAAGCGGCAACATGGGAGAAAATTTCCGTCTTAGTTTTTATTGTTTTAGCCGCCATTACTCTCTCAGGATTTGAGTTACCCCACGGGGAATTAGGAGCGCTATTTAGTGGCGGTATTTTACCGATACTAAATATTTTAGTCGCCGTTAAAGTAGCTTTAGGTTCCTGGGCAGTAATCCTCGTTTTTATCCGCTATCGCGGTTTATTGTGAAGCGTAGATGGACAAATAGAAATAAAGTTGCTTAAAAAAGCTTGACAAAATCCCTCAACTTGCCTTATACTTTCTAGTATAATGGGAATCCTTGCCTGCCTGCGAACAGCTATTTTTTAAAAGAATTAAAGGAGTCAGGGAAAATAAAGGCTCTCCCAGCTTTGGTGGGTAAAATGTATTCTAAGATACATTTCTCAAGAGCGAGGGGGTGGAACGAACCACAAAGACACAAAGGACACAAAGATCGATCGATCCTATGTCAATTAAACTTATCACACAGAACCTAGAAGAGCCAAATAAAGACTCCTTCGTTGAAGACAGTTTATTTGTGGAATTGGTGGAGTAGATCGCGAAATTCCGGAAAACTAATCTGATTATCGCGACTTGTATCGGCCTGCTGTAACATAGCTTCGATTTCCTTGTCTGTCACCCCCGGTTCGATCGCCTGAAGACAAGCTTTTAACTCCTCAAGGCTAATTTGTCCAGAGCTATCACTATCGAATAGCTGGAATCTTTCCAATAAAATCCTCTCCTGTTGCTCACGATCGCTATCACTACTAAAAGATAGACGATCGAAGACCTGAAAAGCGCGGGCGATATTTTGCCATAATTGACGGGCCAGAGGACGATGGAGAATCGTTTCCTCCTCCTGACGAGTAACTCCGTACTCCCGACGCAAAGACTCGACAGTTTCCGTTTCCGCGGCCGGCAATTCCGTCAATAAATGCTCGATCGCCTCCCTGGAACTCTTACCGGTTAACACTTCCAGCAATTCCGATCCCACCTTGCGATCGGGGTC
The DNA here is from genome assembly GCF_000297435.1 of Microcystis sp. T1-4. Lineage (GTDB taxonomy): Bacteria > Cyanobacteriota > Cyanobacteriia > Cyanobacteriales > Microcystaceae > Microcystis. The sequence continues at coordinate 3,188 of NZ_CAIP01000185.1, forward strand.
TTTTTTCCAAGTCACCAAGAGACTTTCCAACAAAGCATCGCGATAACTCTGCAAACGTAACCAATCCTCGCGACTATACTGCTTTTCCGGATCGAGAAGTTCGGCCGATTCCACACCCAACTCCGTTAGAATTGCTTGATGTTCTGCCTCGGTAATCGTCAACTCTAGGCGCATTTGTTGGAGGATTTCGAGGCTGTGGCCGAAGTCAGTATATCCCTCCTCCAAAGCCTCTTTTAACACGGCTTTATAGGCTTTTAAACACTTCTGGTGCGTGAAATCTGGCAGTATCTTGGCTAACACATACACCTCATCCGCGTCCAAAGTTTCCAGCGATCGCCCATCGAGATATTTAGCCGTATCGAGACCCAGTTTACCCAACTGTTTACGCAATTTTCCTGCTAGTCCTTCCCGTTGGTAACGACTCGGATCCCTTATCCAAGTACGATATAACCATAAACTACTCAAAACAGCCGCTAAAATACTAGCGAAATAATGCCAAAATTTTGGCAAAAGATTAATAAAAGGACGACCACCGAAAATAAAGAAGAAATTGAAAATCAGAAAAGTTCCGAAAGTAAAGACTCGATGACGGATAATTTCGGTCGGTAAGGGCGACTTTTTGCGAATTCTATCGACTTTATAGGCATTTTCAACTTTTTTACCGAGAAAATAACCCAAAAAAGTGCAGATTGCCAAAGTTAAGGGAACAGCTACCAACCTCGGAATCGCAATTGCCTGACCAGCAAGATAAAAACCCGGTTTAAAGAGGGATTCTAGCTGATTTTCGTCGTGCGCCCAAGCTCCAGAGAAATAATAGTCCCAATTGCCAGCATAGAGATAATAATAGATAAAATAGCCAAAAACTAAGCCAAAATAACCGTAATAAAGCCATTGGCGATCGCTCTTAGTAATCCCATCCCAATAGGATCTTTCCGCATCGATATCGATACAGGGACTCTGACAGGCAACACAGGCACTTTGTTCGCTACCATCTTCATGGACAATACGACACATAGATTGAGTAATCCCACCGCGACTGTCTTCGTGAGCGGTACTATTTAGTAAACCCCTCGGTTCACCGTAAATCCTTTCCACTGGACTCATGGGACAGAAATAGTTACACCAAGATTTGCCCCCATACCAATAACCCACAAAGATCGCCACTAGAATAGTAAAGATTAAAAAGCTGCCTAAGACTAAGCGATCGGAATTATAAAAAAGAATCCGTCCGCATAAACCCAAAAATAACAGACTTAATTGTAGATAGAGATAATTCCGAGCTAACCAAGAGTTTTTCGGCACTTTATAGATTTCAGAGCGGACTTTCCCCGATTTATCGGTCTGTTTTTTCTGACGCTGTTTACCCAAAGCACGCGGTATTTGAGAAAGAAAGGATAAAGGACAGATACGCCGCCAGAGTTCGTGACCTAATACTAATAGGATAAAAACACCACTAGGAACCACTATTCCCCAAAAAATCGGCGCACCTAACTGATAGGAGGATTGGGGTAGGCAAACTTCCTGGACTTTAATGCACAGATCGGGATCCACTCTCAGGGGACTAGAAAGATTGTTAGTATCGGTTAATTTTGCCGAAATCGGGTCAAAAAACAGAGAAAATATCAGAATTAACCAAGCGATGGTCAGAACCCATCGCAAATAGTGCATCGAGCGTTCGGGAATTTGTGCAAACATATACATAAATCTGAGTCAAGCCGCTTTGCTAAAATAATATCCAAGTTTCCAATCGATCATTGTTTCCAATCGATCATTCGGGAATTTTTGTAAACATCCCAGCGGGTGAAAATGCAGTGGACTAATAACACCAGGCAACAAAGTCAAGCCCCCCGCGTCCAGGATGGTACTAGGACGAGTCTCGATCTCGTCAGCAATGGGACTAATCCTACCCTTTTCCACCTCCGAGGAAATTCCCCTTCCAGCAGCAGAATGCGGCCTTGACAAAATAACAGTGATCCGGTAGATGTATGGGGATTGTCTTAAAATATTATCTACGCTGCTACTATCACTAGACTAGAACATTAAAGAGCGTATTGGCTTAATCCTTCTCAAAAGTTTAAATTCTATGGCTGAAAGCTTGAACCATAAATCCGAAAAACCCTCTCCTCCTCCCGTCCCCCAAGAAAACCCTTGGCTAGAAGCAGTTAAAACCATTGTCACGGCTGGAATTTTGGCTTTTGGTATCCGCACTTTTGTGGCCGAGGCCCGTTATATTCCCTCTTCTTCCATGGAACCCACTCTCCAGATTAATGATCGCCTCATTATCGAGAAAGTTAGCTATCATTTTCATAAGCCAGAACGGGGTGATATAGTGGTTTTTAGTCCGACAGCCGCTCTCAAAGCTCAAAATTTTCAGGATGCTTTTATTAAACGGGTGATTGGACTGCCGGGGGATAAGGTGGAAGTCAAAAACGGTCTAGTTTACGTCAACGGTAAAGTTTTAGCGGAAAAGTATATCGCCGAAGAACCTAATTATGCTTACGGACCGGTGACAGTTCCCCCCGATCAATATCTGGTTTTGGGCGATAATCGCAATAATAGTTATGATTCCCACGCTTGGGGCTTCGTTCCCCGGGAAAACTTAATCGGTCGCGCCGTGGTGCGTTTTTGGCCCTTTAATCGTCTGGGAGGACTTGACAACCCCGACGCTGCCACAAATCAGAATTAATGTCAAGAAAATAAATATAAAAATTCCCCCTAAAACTAGGGGGATTCGGCCATCTATTTAAACATATTACTCACGGAATTGTCCTCATGGATGCGCCATATTGCCTCACCCAGAATCGGGGCAACCGGCAAGACTTTCAGTTGCGGGAAAAAATGGTCTTGCGGCACGGGAATCGTGTTAGTAACGATCACCTCCTCGACTATGCCACTGGATAAACGCTCGATCGCAGGACCAGAAAAAACCGGATGGGTGGCACAAGCATAAACCTGTCGCGCCCCCTTGGCTTTCAGTAACTGCGCCCCTTGAGCGATCGTACCAGCCGTATCGATCATATCATCGACTAAAACCGCCGTTTTATCCTTAACATCGCCGATCAAGTTCATCACTTCCGCCACATTATGGGTTTGCCGGCGTTTATCAATAATTGCTAGGGGAGCATCACTGAGTTTTTTGGCAAAAGCCCGCGCCCTGGCCACCCCACCCACATCGGGAGAGACGACGACGATATCGGGTAATTGTTTACTGAGAAGATAGTCCACCACCACCGGGGAACCGTAAACGTGATCGAAGGGAATATCGAAATAACCTTGAATTTGGGACGAATGCAAATCCATGGCCAACACGCGACTTGCCCCCGCTTCCGTGATCAGATTAGCCACCAGTTTAGCGGCGATCGATTCCCGGCCGGCGGTTTTGCGATCAGCGCGAGCATAACCATAATAGGGAATTACGGCGGTAATTTGTCGGGCAGAAGCACGACGACAGGCATCAATCATGATTAACAATTCCATCAAATGATCGTTGACGGGATTGCAACAGGGTTGAATTAAATAGACATCGCAGCCCCGGATCGATTCCTGAATCTGGATGTACAATTCACCATCGGCGAAACGTTTACGAATCATCGGACCCACATCCATGCCCAGATAACGGGCTACCTCTTGGGCAAGAGAGACATTAGCGGATCCCGAAAAGAGACGAAGACGATTGCTGTCCGACGCGGCGGGAAACATCGGATGTCGCATCAAAGTAGCAGAATAGCTCACAGCAGATTCTTTACCCTCAAACTCAAGGCACTTTTTTCTATCATCTCAGTTTTGTTGAAAATCTGAGTGGATTTCTTTGTTAGATCTCAATCATAACCAATTACCGATCATCTTCGAGCCATTGCTGCCCCTTTTAGCAGCAACGGCCATGGCAAAATTGCCGCCAGATTTTGTCAAAACCGATTAACGTTTGGCTAACTTTTTCACCGGTAATTTACGCAGACGGATCGATTTCGGGGTAATTTCTACCAACTCATCCGGTCCGATGTATTCGAGGGCGCGTTCGAGACTCATATCCACGGGGGATTGTAACTGAACCAATTCATCCCCGGTGGCGGAACGATGGTTAGTTAACTGTTTAGTTTTGCAGATATTGATCTCCACGTCTTGGGGCCGGTTGCTTTCGCCGATAATCATGTTTTTATACACTTTTGTCCCAGGAGTAATAAAGAATACCCCCCGGTCCTCGGCGTTTTTGAGGGCGTAGAAAGTGGCCACTCCCTCCTCAAAGGCAGTAATCACGCCATTATAACGGGTGGCTAATTCCCCGGAGAAAGGACGATATTCCAGAAAACTATGGTTCATAATCCCCTCACCGCGACTCAGACGGATAAATTCCCCCCGGAAACCGATTAAACCTCGGGACGGAATCACGAATTCCAATTGAGTACGGCCATTGCTGCCCGTCTGCATATCCTGCATTTCCCCTTTCCGTTGGCCGAGACGTTCGATACTGGAACCCACCGCTTCTTCGGGTACATCTAAAACGAGGTATTCGTAGGGTTCGCAGGGTTGACCGTTAATTTCCCGATAGATAACCTGCGGCTGCGACACTTGGAATTCGTAGCCTTCCCGACGCATGGTTTCGATGAGAATGCCTAAATGCAGTTCTCCCCGGCCCGAAACCAGGAATTTCTCGGCGGAATCACTTTCTTCCACCCGTAGGGCGACGTTAGTTTCTAATTCTCGCATCAGACGATCGCGAATTTGCCGCGAGGTGACAAAAGTGCCTTCCTGACCGGCGAAGGGAGAATCGTTCACCGAGAAGGTCATTTGTAGGGTCGGTTCATCGACTTTAATTAGGGGTAAAGCTTGCGGGTCATCGGCTAAAGTTACCGTTTCCCCGATGTTAGCGTCAGCAAAACCAGCCACAGCAACGATATTACCAGCACTGGCCTCGTTTAGTTCCACCCGTTTAAGGCCCTCAAAACCAAGAAGTTTTGTTATTTTCCCCTTGACAATTGCGCCCGTATCCTTTACTAAAGCGGCCTGTTGACCGGCTTTAATTACGCCGTTATGGATGCGGCCGATAACGATGCGTCCTAAGTATTCCGAGTAATCGAGGGTGGTTACTTGCAGCTGTAGGGGTTTGTTAACGTCCCCGGCCGGTGGTGGAACGTGGTGTAAAATCGCCTCAAACAGGGGCTGCATATCTTTGTCTTCGTCTTCGAGGCTTTCTTTGGCGAATCCTTGCATCCCGGAAGCGAACAGAGTAGTAAAATCACATTGGTCGTCATCGGCGCCCAGTTCCACAAACAGATCGAAAACTTTGTCCACGGCTAGGTTAGGATCGACATTAGGGCGATCGATTTTATTAACCACGACAATCGGTCTTAATCCCTTTTCTAGGGCTTTTTTCAGCACAAAACGGGTTTGGGGCATCGGCCCTTCGTTAGCATCGACAATCAGGATACAACCGTCCACCATACCTAAAACCCGTTCCACTTCGCCACCAAAGTCGGCGTGACCGGGAGTATCGACGATGTTAATCAGGGTGTCTTTGTAACGAACGGCGGTGTTTTTGGCCAGAATGGTGATACCGCGTTCTCTTTCGAGGTCATTGGAATCCATGACGCAGGTGGGTACATCTTCCCCTTCTCGAAAGATTCCCGACTGTTTGAGGAGTGCATCGACGAGGGTGGTTTTCCCGTGGTCAACGTGAGCAATGATAGCAACGTTACGGATAGGCAGAGACATAAAATATTGAAGTAGTCTTAGGTTTATTTTTACAAGTAAACATTTCTTAATAATTCTAGCTTAGACTGACCAGCACCGTTAGCAAATCTTTATTTTTCCTTGGTTTCCCATCAGCAAGCTCTACTGCTTACTGTTGACAGACACAGCAACAGGCCCCCCAAATACTAGGCAAGCAGCCCCCCCTCGCAAGAGTCGAGACGATAGAAAAGACGACTGGAGGCGGGGGGTAGGGGTAAATTGAAGCTAGAGTGAAAATCCTCTTGAACTTTATAGGTTAACCGGGGGGAAACTTGGCGAACAATTTGCGTCAACAGTTTATCACCGGTTTTTTGGAGAATTGAACGGGGAATCTTATAAATAAACTTGGGAAACTTAACCATAACATCCATATGCAGTTCCCAGGTGACTTGGGTGATAACCGCCGGAATATCCCGTCCCTGTTGCCGAAAAATTGCCTCAATTTCCTGACTAGGAGAAGATAGCGGCATTTCCTCTAGTTTCATAATTGCCTGATAATCCACTAGATAGCCCGAAAACGGTTGATCGGGAATGGGGACACTGCGAGTATGATAGACTCCATTGACGGGAAGTTCCAGAACCACAGCGATTTTCGGCTCCAGTTCATAGCCAAAAGCTCCATATTTACCGATGGTGATAATATAACCATTGTCACCGAAGGGCAGAGTTTTCATCGGTTCGGCACAACGACAAAACCAACCTTCGTGCGCGCCCAGATAATCGGCAACCTTGTCCTGATTGCTATACATATCCATACATCCGGCAAAACGGGTTTGAAAACCGAGAAATTGATTGTCTTCTTTGACTTCTACAGATTTGCGAGCTAGGGAGTTAATGGGGGGACACTGCATGACTTATAAACCTGGAAAATGATACTGTTAGAAAAAGTTGGCGATTAACCGCCAAAGGATCAGGGAAATTTGTAGAATTGAGATTAGTGTAACGTATTGTTAAAAGCTATTTGGTCAAGAAGCGATGAAAGCATTTGTAGCAGGAGCCACAGGGGAAACGGGACGGCGAATCGTTGCCCAATTAGTCGAACGTCAGATTCCCGTGCGCGCTTTGGTGAGAAACCGCGAGAAAGCGGCGGAAATTTTGCCAGCAGGGGTGGAAATCGTCGTCGGAGATGTCCAACAGGCCGATAAGTTAGAGGCACTAATCGCTGATTGTAGCGTTTTGCTATGCGCCACGGGAGCCAGACCGAGCTTTAATCCCACGGAACCTTTGTTAGTGGACTACTTGGGAACTAAAAATCTCATCGATGCCGCCAAAAAGAAAGGAATCGAGCATTTTGTTCTGGTTACTTCCCTCTGTGTATCTAACTTTTTCCATCCCCTCAATCTCTTTTGGTTAATTTTATTCTGGAAAAAACAAGCGGAAGCCTATTTAATCAATAGTGGACTAACCTACACGATTGTGCGCCCCGGCGGCCTTAAAAACGAGGATAATCTTAATGCCATTAAAATGTCATCCGCTGATACCCTTTCTGAGGGCAATATTCCCCGCACGAAAGTGGCCTCGGTTTGCGTAGAATCCCTATTTTATCCCGCCGCTAACAATAAAATTCTCGAAATTGTTGCCCCCTCAGACGCTCCCAATCTCGATTGGTCACAGTTGTTTCAAAGTGTCACCTAAACAGTAATCAGTGAACAGTAATCAGTAAACAGTGATCAGTAATCAGTAAACAGTGAACTGATAACTCAAATCTGGAAACTAAAAACTTATATCTGTTAACGGATAAATGATAACTGATAATGGCGATAGTTCAATCACTAAAATAAACAAAGATAATCTCTTCTTCAGGGTCGATTAACCAACCCACTTGAGTGCCGTGATCTAGACAATAAAGGATATTTTTAACAACTTTAGTCTGATTTTGATCGGGAGAGAGAATTTCAATCAGCCAGTCATACTCAATCCGTTGAGTATAGGCTACATATCAGGAAAGGATAATGCCAGGTTTTGAGAGTCCCAATCCGATTTTCGCAGCATGAACATCGGATTCTAACAGGTCAAAAGCCTTATTTTAAAAGGGTTTTACCATTATTCAGCCAACCCTACTTAGCTTGAAATTATCTTCTCATTGGTTGATATTCAAGAGGGAGCATCCCACTTTTGCAATAAGAAATTGTACTTAGATGCGAAATGCTTAGATGGCAAGCCTTTTCGGGAGTTCATAGATTTTTAACGGTTCTCTAAATTGTGTGATTCAAACCAGAATCGTTACTACAAAAGCCTTCTCCCCCTTCCGAGCATTTATACTCATTACATAATTGGGATGCTCCCAAGGGAGAAACAATTCATCACTTGAGAGTTAATCATACTATTAAAAACGGATTTGGTATGACTCGATAATCAAACATCTTATCTGCTTTTGCTGATACAGGTAGCCTGTACTCAACGGATTTAGTATCAATAAGTAGGTAGGCGTTAAAAGTTGTCAGATCCCCCCGCCTATCGGCACCCCCCTTATCAAGGGGGGCAGGGGGGATCGAACCTAAAATCCATTTTTAATTTAATTATAACCAGCTACTTAAGTACCTAAGCAAAATTAATTACACATATCTAACCACCTCTTGCCTCTTGCCTCTTGCCTATCTTCACTAGGAAATTAATTTTGCACGACTACTTATCTCGAAATAAAACTATAAGTTAAAGTTGATTGCGATGACGGCGATCGGCGATAAAAGACTCCACCAATTTAACATCTTCGACACTACCGATCACTAAAGGTGTGCGGGTGTGTAATTTATCGGGAACGATATCTAGAAGATTTATCACCCCATCACTAGCTTTACCTCCTGCCTGTTCAATTAAAAAAGCAAGGGGTGCAGTTTCATAAATTAAGCGCAATTTCCCCTGGGGATTTTTAACAGTACCAGGATAGAGAAAAACACCGCCCTGCATTAAAATTCGATGGATATCTCCCACTAACGCCCCACTGTAACGGGCCGTGTAACCATCATGGCGGTGGACATAACGGGTATAGTCGCGAATTGCCTCATCCCACTGCCAAAAATTGCCCTCATTGGTACTATAAATCGGACCGTGATCGGGGATAATAATATTCTCTTGGGCGAGGATAAATTCCCCTAAACTGGGGTCAAGGACAAAGGCATGAACACCGCGACCGATCGAGTAAACTAAAATAGTCGAGGGTCCGTAGAGAATATAACCGGCGGCGATTTGTTGACGACCATTTTGCAGTAAATCCCGCGCCTCTCCGTCTAAATCATTGCCTTCCTGTTGACGGATGGCAAAAATCGAACCCACATTTAGGTTAATATCCACATTGGAAGAACCATCGATCGGGTCGTAGAGTAGGGTATAGCGACCGATGGGACAGTTTTCTGGGATATAATAGGGTTTATCCATTTCCTCGGAAGCAAGACGGCAAACTAAACCACTTTGCTTAAAAACCGAGATAAATACCTCATTGGCAAAAACGTCCATTTTCTTGACTGATTCCCCTTGGACGTTGGTTTCTCCAGTAAAACCTAGCACATCCGCCATCAATCCCGCTTTACTGAGACGACGGGCAATTAATTTCCCGGCTAGGGCAATTCGACTCATAATTGCGCTTAAATCCTGCGCGTCGGGGGAAAAGCTTTGTAATTGTTGCAGGACGTGACGGGAGAGGGTGGTACAATCTCGATCGAGGCTATGTTCGGGGATAGAAAAGGGAATATTGCTAACCATAACTGTAATTGCCAGTAATAAAGTAATAAAGGGAAAACCGTCTAGTCTCAATTATGACTATGATTTGATCCTAGCCAAGATTTTCCCTATCGTTGGCCAATTTTTAGATCAGTTTCATAAAGTTGGCCAATCTTTCCCTCATTGATAATTAAATCTCGGTCAATAGTTGCCATCTCAATTTAAGTCGATGGGGATACACCGGGCCAGCGTTTATATTTCAAGTAATAGGCAAAACTTGTTAATAAAACAATAATTACTGTGCCGATACCTAAGTAGTTAGGAACCCAAAAAGCCGCCGCAATGGTGTTAATTTCTCCCGGTTTTAAATGCCAAATTAACTGATTATCAACTTGTTCTACTGGGGGATTTAATCCTGAGTCATCTTCAATATTTTGACCAGGAAAGGGAGTCTTTAAAGCGAAGTCGATAGCGACTAAGGAACCGGGGCTAACGATAATATTTCCCTGTTCGGAAAGTACACCTAAAGCCCGCAAATCAACGGTTAATTTTAAGTTTTTCTGGGTCAAAAAGAAGCAATCTTGTTCTGTAACTGCCAGTTTTGAATCTAGTTGCAGTAACTTGCTATCATCGGTATTAGCAGAATTTTTGATTTTAAAGGAAGAACTAGGATCAAAAAATTGATTGAATTTTTCCTCTAATTCCTGACTATTACTAAAGGGAATAGTCACAATTATTTCCCGTTCGGAAATAGGAGCGGTTTTCCCCTTAAGTAATTTTGCCCTCTGTTCGATACTATTTAACCATTTAGTGGCTTCGGTTTGACTGAGACTGGTTAAACGTTGTCCGAGGGTGATATGTTGAATAATTTCCCCGTGGTGTTGGTGGGGAAAATTAATGCCCACATCGTAACGGACACAGCCGGTTAAAAAGAGAAAAATACCGCATAAAAAGGGCAGAATAAAGCGGGTTTTACCGATTTTTTCGGTGGTTGGTTGATTCATAATTAATCTTCTTCTAAGTCGTCATAACTTGCTGAACTGCCACCGCTAACCGTAACTAGATCGATTTGCTGACGATAATAGTCTACATCTTTTACCTCCACTTCCACCTCATCACCGAGACGATAGGCAACGCGATTTTTCCGTCCTACCAAACAGCTATGACGGGCGCGATATTCGTACCAATCATCCTTGAGAGAAGAAACATGAACCAACCCTTCCACTAATAAATCGGAAATTTCCACGAAGAAACCATAGGATTGTACACCGGTAATTAAGCCGCGAAAAACTTGACCCATTCTTTCTTTCATTTTCTCGGCTTTTTTCAATCCTTCTAGGTCTTTTTCCGCATCTTCAGCAATTTTTGAGCGATCATTGAGATGGGAAACAATGAGGTGACTTTCTTCTTCTAACTCCTCCTGAATTTGGCTTGGTAGAATATTCCAATTAATCTGTCCATGACAGCTATTACTGCCCAAATTAACCCCGACTTTGACGATTTTGCTGCGGCGATCTTTCCCCTCTGTTAATAGGATTTTTAACACCCGTTGTACCCAAAGATCGGCATATCTTTGCAGGGGTGAGAGACAGTGGGTATAATTGCCAGTATAGGCCAAACCAAAATGGGGTAAAGGATGGCTGCTATATCTAACTAATTTGAGAGTTTCTTGCAGGAGATAATTGAGGACTTTCACCGATGTGGAAGCGGAAAAAGTGCGGGTGAGATTTTGATAGTCATTGGGTTTAATCTCCTCCTCGGCAGTTAAATTTAATTCTGCCCCTAAATTATTGGCTAATTTGAGTAAATCCTCCAATTCATCCCAATCCGGTTCCGATTGTCCACAGTAGATACAGGGCAATTTTAAGGCCTGTAAATGTTCAGCGACAACTTTGCCGGCTAAAATCGCCACTTCTGTCAGTAAAGAACGGGCTGGTAAATTATTAGAAGCGAGAACAGTCCCCCCCCGTCCTTCGTCTTTGTAGGGAGAGATTTTGTCTAATTGAATATCAAAACTACCCCGCTGCAGACGTTGGGATTTTAGGGTGGGGCAAACGCTGAAAAATAAATCTTTCAGGGTTTCAACGGTATCGGTGGGGGCAGCTGCGCTATCTTCTTCACTGAGCAGATCGCGCACCTGTTGATAGGTAAAATGTTGATCCACTTGGATGAGGCTGCGGGTGATTTCGTACTCCACTAGCTCCCCCTTATCATCGAGGGTGACGAGGATAGAAATAGCGGGGCGCTGTTCTTGGGGTGACAGGGAACAACGACTGGTAAGGGCAGCTGGAACTAATGGCAGCACTTTTTCGCCTAAATAGACGGCAGTTCCCCGTTTTTTGGCAACTTTATCCAATAATCCACCCCGTTCAATGTAACGGGTGACATCGCTGATATGAATGGCGACTTGCCAGCGATTTTGGTTGATTTTCTCTAAAGAAAAGGCATTTTCAATGATCGGGGGATAATCCAGGGGGGTGTCATCTTCGATGGTAAAGGTGAAGAGTTGGGTTAAATCTCGCAGTTGTTCTTTTTCGCCACTATCGAAGAAATCGGCTAAATTATCGGCAATTTCGAGGGCTTCTGGCGGAAAATTATGGGGTAGATCGTGTTTACAGGAGACGATATCCGTGTCGGCAGCGGCCTCGGCCGTGGAACCGAGAATGCGAGTAACTTTGCCGATGGGAGGCATTTCCCCTAGGGGATAACGGAGGACGGAAACATGAACGAGGTGATCGATGTTTTCTTGGAGGTTTTGACCATTTTCGAGGAGATTAAGGGTAAATTTCAGGCGATCATCCAGGGGAACCGCTACGAACTGCTCATTTTCCTGTTTTACTTGCGCTAGAAGCGAAGGGTTAGCTCGTTCGAGAATTAATCTCACCTCTCCCTCTGGGGAACGACGACGGGTCCCCTCGCGGATGATTTTGACTAAAACTCGATCGCCATTCCAAGCGTTACTTAGATGATTTTTCGAGACGTAGATGTCATCAGCATCTTCGATATCTTGGATAGCAAAGCAAAATTCTTTACTGGAACAGCGCAGCTTTGCTTCTACGATATTTTCCTCGATCACGCGACGATAGCGCCCGCGTTCTTTGACAACCATTCCCAGACGTTCCAAAGCATCGAGAATCACTTGCAATTTTTCACAGCTTTCGGGATCGTCTTCGCAGCCTAATTTTTTTTCGAGAATTTTACCCGTAGCTAATTTATCATCACTAAGATGAGAGAGGAGTGTGGCGATCGAGAAGTCCATCTGACAATAATCCTTACTTACAAGACACTGACGGAATCGTGAATAATTAAGTTTAAATACTTAATAATGAGAAGGTGGATTTAAACCATTGACTCCAGAGATCATCTCTATCGGGGTAATTGCGATCGCTGGTGGTGACAGTGAGGGTAAACTGACCAAGCATCAAACACCCGAACCTACCCTGAGCATTATCGAAGCCTTTGTTAGTATAAGCCAATAGCGAACACCGGCAAACTTTTCGGCCATTGCTCGTCTTTCTGGCGGAAGCTTCAGCCTAGTAGAATCTTCTTACTGTGGGCAAGGCTAATCCTAGCACTGAAAATTTTATCTAACCTTTAATCTTAGCAAGAACTTGCTACATTTTTCCATAATTACGATAGAGTATTCTAATATAAGTACAAAAGAACTCGAAAAAGTCACCATGTTGCAAAAGTTACGCCAACGTTACCCCCAAGTTGCCCTGATTAGTGAGTTAGTTCAAATCGATCATGGCAAGTATATTGTGAAAGCGATCGTGGAAATTGAAGGAAAAACGGTTGTTACAGGTTTAGCAGCAGCAGATACGGTGGAAATCGCCGAAGATAGAGCCAGAGAACGGGCTTTACTGCTTTTAGAGGCTGAAAGCACCCCCGATCTCCAGCTTGTGGAAAAAATCAGCCCCAATAATATTTCTCTACCGGAAGATTTACCTAAACCCGTCCCTAGTGCCAAAAAATCGACTAAAACGGCTAAAGTCACTGAAATACCTCGTCCTGAAGCTAAAATTGAACCAGAATTACCCCAAGTTAAGGATATTCCCCCAGCTAAAATTGAACCAGAATTACCCCAAGTTAAGGATATTCCCCCAGCTAAAATTGAACCAGAATTACCCCAAGTTAAGGATATTCCCCCGGCTAAAATTGAGCCGGAATTACCCGAAGTTAAGGATATTCCTTTACCAGAACCAGAGCCTTTATTATTAGAAACGGAAACCGATAATTACTCCTTATTAACAGAATTGCCAGAAGAAGCGAATTTAACTGAAGAAGAACCCCCAGAACCGGAGCCAGTTGTTGTTATTCCCGAAGAAATCGATTATTCAGTCCTTAAAACTAAAATTGATGTGGAGATGAAACGATTAGCTTGGACCACAGAAAAAGGTCGGGAATACCTGATTTCTACCTATGGCAAAAAGTCACGTTTACTCCTAACTAACGAGGAGTTATTAGAATTTTATAACTACTTATCTAGTATCAGTGCCTAATTACTAAACCTGCTGCATAAATCAAAAATCTTCCCTTAAGTGAGGAGTCTCCGAGCCATTATTCTCCCAGTCAGGAGAAGCAGCAAGAAATAGATTATTTTCTAGCAGTAGAAAAGCGATCTTTTTCGGGAAAATGCGATTAAAAACTCACTTTTGCGGGAGATATAATAAAAAAGGAAGCTATTAACTGCCAGTCTTTTTTTCCCTATCTCACTGATAACTGATAACTGATAACTGATAACTGATAACTGATAACTGATAACTGATAACTGATAACTGATAACTGATAACTGATAACTGAATTAATTTCTCACCGCTTCTGTTTCCGCTTCTTTGGGAACAACCACTGGCAATCCGCTGACTGTTTCAATTTGATAAATAACGCGACTTAATTGGGAAGGACAACAGAGAGGATCCGTGTCTTTATAGCGATTAAAAACGACAATAATTCGATCGCTATTTTGTAAAACAATTCTCTGAGATGCCCCATCAGCGCGAGAATCCATCGGTCGCGGGGAAAGAGTGCCAGCGAATTTACCATCGACAAAAACAAAGTCTTGATAACCCATCGGTCGGCACATTCCATCCACTCCACTCATGGCCGAAATAATGCTAGTTTTCCCATAGGTTTGCACGGCCCCGTACAGTAACCATCCTGCTTTATTAAGTGCTTGTTCATTGGCAGTAATTGCCGGACGAACCTGTTCACGACACTGGTTATCGATCACGGTTTTAACGGGAGATTTTGGGATAGGTGCCTTGGCTTTATTCCAATTAGTTAACGGTCGATCAAACCAAGCTCGCGGAGTCTCTTTTTCTGGGGTTTGGCTAATAACTTCTAATAGTTTCCATGTTTCGGAATTTTGATTATTAGCTGGATTGGAGACGGTTTCAACGCTAACTTTAATTTGATAGAAAAATCCTGGTTTATAATCAAATCCCTCGATACTATTGGCAAACAATCTCCAGTTTTCCTCTGGTTTTTCTCGCATCTGTAAACAGTCTTTGGTTGTGCCTTGGCTGCAGGGTTGTTTCCTAGAATTGATATAAATTGTCTTTTCCGTGCGTGTGGTGGTCGGTGCGGGGGTAAAAGTGAGTATTCCTAAACCTTCGGGAGTACGATAAAATAATTGTAAATCGCCCTTAGCTGTCACTTGGAATTGTTCCACTCCTTGCAAGGCGGCCAGATATTGATTTTCCTGTTTCATCTCCGGTTCCGGACAAGCTTTTTTGGTAGTAGCGATCGCTTGGTTGATCTGAAGCGTGCCATTGTTGACTTGATAGCCGGTATTATACTGGTTGCATCCGGCCGAACCACTGAGGATATTTTTCTGGAAAGCGGCGGTAATTTCCGTTTCTTTGACCAAACTTCCGGCTGTCCAACCCCTTAGTTTCCATCGAGTCCCCTCCAAAGGGGAAGTATTAGCGATCGCCACTTTTGCTGCTAAAGCACAACTTAGGGCAATTGTCAAGAAAATTCCCGTTTTTTTGGCGTTCAAAATTGCTATTCTCCTCGTCAAAGCAACAATTCTATTATGGCTTGGGGCGGTTGCCCGGCGGCCCGGGATAAAGGGTAGAAAAAGACTTTTCCCCATTTCTCGACTCCTTCCCTTGGCTTGATTCTATCAGAGGCCAAGGCCGATAGTCGCCCCCCGATTGCAGAGGTTTTATCGTCCTCCAATGGTCAAAAGTTGACCCTGGTTCATCCTAAGCAGTATAATAAAAACCTTGAGC
>NZ_CAIP01000184.1 GCF_000297435.1 Microcystis sp. T1-4
TTGATAATCTTCAATATCAACTACAATATCAACCAAACGGTTAACGCAACGATCTCGATAATCTGGCTCGGCAAGTAGTCGCTCAATATTACCGATTGTCACGACGGGTAATGATGTGGGGGTATTTTCCTCCCGCATCACTTGCTCCAGGGAATCTTTGCCTTTCATACTTCGGTTAGCGGTGATCAGGATCATCTGATTGGCTTGGGCATACCGCCAAACAACGCGATCATCGCTCGTGACAGCTAACCCAACTTCTTCAAACAGAATAAAACGAATCGAGATCAAGTCAAGCCAACCACTCGCAGCAAGGCCTCCGGCGAGGACAACAGAATGCCCTCGTAAGTTATGATCAACTAGAAAATTCATGCCCGTGATGCCAACTTGGCTTTTTCCGCTTGAAGTTTTGCTCGAATGGCTTCTGTGCCTGGTTTTGGCGGCTTAGCAGCAATACGGGCAACTCGCTCACGATTTTGCTCTTCATAATATTGTCGGAGTTCTTCAGCTTCTTTGAGAACTTGCTGGTACTCAGCTTCCACATCCGCACGATGAGCCTCAATATAAGCCAGGGCAGTGTTAATTTGCTCTTCCGTCAGATCAAATAATCCCTGAATGAACTTAGGTGGATATTGAGCAGTCACATAATCCATCACATCATAGAGGGTGATGCGGGTTCCTGCGATTGTCAGTCCTCGCTCTGTACGAATGATAGCGGTTTGTTTATTTGATGCGAGCGTCATAGCCAAAGCCCCCTAAGGACTGCGTTCACTAACTCGTATTTTATCAAAAATATAAAGTTGCCGCAGAAAAATGCCTGAAAGACATCCCCTACACATCCATTCTCAGTCATCAGATAAACCGTCACCCGTATTATCTTTAATATCACGTCCAAAAGCGTGTTAGCCAGATTAGCCCACACCACACTTAAACCCACAGCTTCAATCAATGGGCATGGTGCGTTCCCCAAAAATCGATCGCTGGAGAAGTAGAAGTTGCATTAGGGAACGCATTCTAGGGCGATGGCTTTTCCTATTCTCTAAGCGCGATTGTATTTTATAAAGTTCACTACAGATAATGTTAATGTCAGCAAAGCAAATACGAACCAGAAAACCGCACTAGGGCTAAATTGAGCTAAATTGATTAGCTCTCCCCTCACTGCTGGAGAAAGAGCAATAACTGAACAAGTAATCACTTCCGCGTTGTATGGACGTAATATAACAAAGGGACGTAGCGTTCCCTGTTTCCTGAGCTTTTGAACGTATTTTTCCCATCCAAACCCACTATCGTCTTTGCACACCTCGCTAACGATAAAAGAAGCAATCTTGCGTATATTAAACCGCTTCTCTGTGAAATAGCAGAGGCTAATCAAAGACAAGAAACTTACAAGCCACTCCAAAGATTCCGAGTACAAAAAACCTACTGCTGTCACCAAATAACCCATCATTAATAGGCAAATATTATCAGCCTGAAGGACCTCTGCTCTCAGGGCTGTATATTCAGCCCTTCTATCTTCTATCTTTGTCGTTTTATCTGGTTCCATCACGTTTAGAAACTAATGTCAATGAGCCTATATCAATTTTACAAAATATTGCCTGTGTAGCACGGTGATGCAGAAAACCTTCACGCACAAGAGCCTCTAGATCTGCGGCATAACTACATATTATAGGTCAACTTTCCGTATAACACTCTTGAAAGTAACAATATGTGGAAACTTTCCGTATATCACTCCATTTAGGCGCGATTGCCAGAACTTTTCCCCATATCACCCCCAAAAGCGTGTTAGCCAGATTAGCATCTTGCCAAAAACCTTGTTTAACTAAATTCCTGACAATTAGTCCTATTCTAGCGATGATTCCTCTGTCTGACCGCACCCCTTGACAGAAACTTACAATTATTCGACCTTTAGCGATCGCTATCGGGAGATAGTTGTTTTTTGTTAGAGCAGTATGGAGCAGTCTAACTGATGGCTATATTTCCAGATTATCGCCCGCAGGAAACCAATCTTCATCGAGAATTTGTTCAAGGGAACCAAGGGGAATAGCGGGGAAAGTATCGAGGGGTAATTGAGAGCGGTCACTGGCATTTTTTCGGGCTGAAAGATAACATTCATCAAAAATTTCCAAAAGATAAGGTTTCAGACTAGGACTATCTTTAAGTTCATCTAATATATCGAGACGAAAAGTTCTAATCTCTCCCTTGCAGTGACCTTCGTTTCTCTCTCTTTCTGCCGCCCAATATTTGAGCTTAAGTAAATGTTCTAATAATCGGGTTAACAGACTTTTAATTGTGCGCTTTTCACTCCTTCCCATACTTGCTAATTCCTCCAGTAAATTCTCTAAATCTACCCGCTCAAACTGTCTGGCTTGCAGTTGATTAATAGTAGTTCTAATCCAGAGATAAAAGTCTTGTTCATACAGGGTTTTATTGTCCATAATTGACCTCTAGATATTACTCATGGTTATTAGTGGGAAACCAATCTTCATCGAGAATTTGTTCAAGGGAACCAATGGGAATAGGGGGGAAAGTATCAAGAGGTAATTGAGTTCTAACTTGAGCCTCTTTTCTAGCAAATTGATAGCATTCCTCAAAAATTTCCAGAATATAGGGTTTTAAACTAGGGCTATCTTTAATTTCTTCGATTATTTGTCTGCGAAAGTTGAGAATTTCTCCCTTCCAGTGACCCTCATTTCTAGATTTTTCTCCTGTCCAGTAGGTTAGTTTCAGCAAATGTACCAGCAATTGAATCAAAAGATTTTCGATTTTGCGTTTTTCACTCCTTCCCATACTTGCTAACTCCTCCAGTAAATTATCTAAATCTACCCGCTCAAACTGTCTGGCTTGCAGTTGATTAATAGTAGTTCTAATCCAGAGATAAAAGTCTTGTTCGTACAGAGTTTTATTGTCCATAGATACTTAGTTAAACTGAATAAAACGGGGATAATCATCAAAATTAACTATACAAACTAGCCACATATTCACCGTAGCCATTATAGGGCAGAGTTTCGATAATTTCCCAAGATAAATCACTTCTACTGCCGATAAATTTCTCCGTTGCTTGCGACCAACGGGGATGGGGTTTACTGGGGTTAACATTAGCCTCAAAATCGTATTCATGAGCGTCAATTGTGTTCCAGTAGGTGGCGGGTTGTTTGGCGGTAAATTCAATTTTTACTATCGATTTTGCGCCTTTAAAACCGTATTTCCAAGGAATAACCATTCGCAAGGGTGCGCCGTGTTGTTTGGGTAAATCATGCCCGAAAATTCCCACAGCAAAGAAAGCTAATTCGTTGGCCATTTCTTCAATTCTTAAACCTTCTGTATAGGGCCAGGGTAAGGCTCCTAAATGTAATCCTGGCCCCTTGGTAATTTCGGGATCATAAAAGGAGGTAAAACGGACGAATTTAGCTTCCGGTTTTGGTTCCACTGCTGCGATTAAAGCACTCATGGGAAAACCCAGCCAAGGTAACACCATTGACCAAGCTTCCACACAACGAAAACGATAGATTCTTTCTTCGAGAGGGAAGGTTTTTTTAATAGTATCTATATCGTAGGTCTGGGGATTTTTTACCAATCCTCCCACTTCTACCGTCCAGGGATTCGTCGGTAATTTCTGCGCTTTTAACCAGATATTTTTCCCCCCTCCGAACTCATAAAAATTGTTATATCTCCCCGCTACAGTTTCGGCAACTATGGGGCGATTTACCGTTAAAAAATTCGGATTCTTGCTGAACCCTGCAATTTTAGGTAATTGCAAACTTTTTTCTAAAGCTTCCGAGGAGGAGGATTTACCACAAGCGGTTAATAATAGGGAACTACCCGCAATTCCTGACCCGATTAACCCCTGTAAAAAGCGACGACGGTTAAAATAAACACTTTCGGAAGTAACTTCATTTTCGGAAATTTGCCAAGATTTAGCTAAACGAATTAAGACCATAATTATCCCCAATTTTATTGACAAAAAAGCAGAGTTATGATATATGATACCACAACTCTGATTGTACAATAGTTTGTCAGTTTTTTTAAGAAATTTCGGCGAGCATGGGGGCAGTCACCAGAGGTTCCCGTCGTCCTTTTAAGACCATAGGAACTCCTCGCGAGGGAGCAAGGGTGACACCGCGGCGACTGGGTTTTTCGGGGGTATTATTAACTAGAGTTAACTGATAATTAGCCAAAATTGTGGCGATAGCGATTTTCATCTCGTAGATGGCTAAAACTTCCCCGATACAACGACGCGCTCCACCACCAAAAGGCATATATTCGTAGGGGGTGAATTGTTTTTCTAAAAAGCGTTCTGGTTTAAAAGTATGGGAATCGGGGAAAGTTTGCTCCCGGTGGTGAGCTAGATAAATACAACCCATAAGAATTGTCCCTTTTTCTAAAGGATAACCATCTAGTTCTACCGGTTCTTGCACTACTCGCGGAAAAGTTAACATTCCCACGGGATGAATGCGTAAAGTTTCCGAACAAACCGCCGAAAGATAGGGTAATCGAGTTATGTCAATGGGGTTAGGATTATCTCCTAAAGTGGCTATTTCTTGCAGAATTTTTGCTTTAATTTCTGGATAGCGATGAGTCCAGTATAGCACCCAAGACATAGCGGTGGCTGTGGTTTCATGACCAGCGAATAATAAGGTCATTAATTCATCGCGCAATTCCTTATCGCTCATCGGGTTGCCTTCTTCATCCTGGGCCGACATCAGTAGTGATAAAACATCGGTACGATTGGGGTTAGGATTAGCTTTTCTTTCGGCAATTTCTGTATAGATAATATCATCAATTTTTTCTTGGAAACGCTGGTATTTTCCCCAGGGACTCCAAGCACCAAAATCAGCCCGCAAAATTGGGAAAAATAACAAAGAAGCCATCACTGGAGAGTTAAAAATATCGAGCATTTCAGCCAGAATTTTTTTCAGGGTTTGATAACGTTCCCCTTGACTAATTCCAAAAACTGCCTCCATAATTACTTGTAAAGCAATCGCTGTGGTCGCTGAACGGGCTTTAAAAGGTTGATTTTCGGGCAATTCTGCCATTACTCTCAGGGTAATATCGCGGATTAAATCGCCGTAGAAACGCATTCTTTCCCCGTGAAAAGGTGGCAATAAAAGCTGACGACGTTTTTTATGGATGTCCCCGTCTAACATGACGACGGAATAATCACCAATAATCGGGGCAATAATCCGATTGGCTTCCCCCGGGGCCGAGAATTGTTTACGGTCATTAGTTAAAATTTGTTGTAGGGCCGAAGGACTACTGACAAAGATAAAATTATCTACAGTTAAACCCACTTTTGTGCTAAAAATATCGCCATGCTTGCGGGCGGCATTTTCCATAAAAGCTACGGGATTAATGATCCATTGTGCCATTTGCAGGAAGGTAGGGGCTTTGACCTTGGGGAGGATTTTCATAGATTGATTGCTATATCCAATGCTAATTATTTCTAATTGTGACATTTTTTCCCCAGAGACGGCAAGGTGTAATAGGCTGCCCGCGCATTTGAATTGCTTATTGAGATTAGGCAAGAGGCAAGAGGCAAAAGTAAAGGGATTAGGGGAGATTCAGCTAATCTAAGGATAGGCGGTTAAAATGCGTCCTAGCTTATCAGGTAAACAGCAAAAATTATCGGGCTGTTGCTTGTCTTATCTTCTCGGAGAGAGGGGGATTTTCTGGGAATTTTCAGGATTGGCTTTCTGGTCTAAACAATGATAATCGGGGTAGAATAGCCCCAGTTCTATTTAATTCGCTTCTATAGTTCAATCTCTCTTTTTTCATGCCTTATAGGGACTTTTTATGATTATTTCCAAGTTTTTGCCCTTAGGAAAAACTGTGATTATCAGGCATTTACTGTCAATAACTACATTTAGCCTTGTTTTTTTCCTGACTACTCCCCCCGCTTTTGCCCTCGAATCCAGTCCCTCCACAGGTTTTAATCCTCAAACTATTCTTTTCGATGCCTTAACTTGGGTGGATAGTTTGGGAGCCGTAGGAGCGATCGCGTTTATAATTATCTATATTCTAGCTACTGTGGCCTTTTTTCCAGGTTCAATCCTGACTTTAGGGGCTGGTGTGGTTTTTGGCCTGGTTTTAGGCTCTTTTTACGTCTTTATCGGGGCAACTATCGGCGCTACTGCCGCTTTTCTGGTGGGACGTTATCTGGCTAGGGGTTGGGTGGCGGAAAAAATTCAAGGTAATAGTAAATTTCAAGCTATCGATGAAGCTGTGGGGAGAGAAGGCTTAAAAATAGTGCTTTTAACCCGTTTATCTCCCGTATTTCCCTTTAATCTGCTCAATTATGCCTATGGTGTCACCGGGGTTTCCCTGAAAGATTATCTACTAGGTTCCGCGGGCATGATTCCGGGGACGATAATGTATGTTTATATTGGCTCTTTAGCGGGCAATCTTGCCACTATCGGGACCTCGGCACCAGCCACTAACCCAGTTTTACAATGGACTATTCGCCTGAGCGGTTTTATCGCTACCGTTGCTGTCACCCTCTACGTCACAAAAATTGCCCGTCAGGCCCTGACATCAGTTATCAGTGAATAGTAATCATTTATCAGTCAGGGGTTGGGAAAGTGGGGGAATGGGGAAGTGGGGAAGTGGGGAAATTGAACTAAAACCCCAAAACCCAAAACCCCAAAACCTAAAACCTATCTCCCGACTCCTGACTCCTATCTCCTGACTCCCCAAAACGAAAACTTCGTATCTCACCATTAAGATAACTACTTTATTATGTTTCAAAATAGCTCTAGGGAAGTTAATGTTCTCCCAGTGGACGAACATAATCAAAAATTAGTTAATTATGTTCATCCTGCCGATTGGGTCAATCCACAACCCCAAGATTGTTATGATTTAGTCGTCATCGGTGCGGGTACTGCGGGTTTAGTTGTAGCAGCGGGGGCGGCGGGTTTAGATATAGGTTTAAAAGTGGCTTTAGTGGAAAAACATCTCATGGGGGGAGATTGCCTCAATTTCGGTTGTGTTCCTTCTAAATGTCTGATTCGTTCCTCTAGAATTATCGGGGAAATTGAGAAAGCCAAAAAATTAGGAATTGATATTGGGGATACTAGGGTAGATTTTGCCAGAGTCATGACCAGAATGCGGCAAATTCGCGCCGATATTAGTCATCATGATTCGGTGCAACGTTTCCAAAAACTAGGTATCGATGTCTTCTTGGGTAGCGCTCGTTTTTTAGGACAAAATGCCGTGGAAGTGGCAGGAAAAACCCTCGCTTATAAAAAAGCCGTCATTGCCACTGGTACTAGGGCCCTTCATCCTGATATCCCCGGACTAAAAGAGGCGGGATTTTATACCAATGAAACAATTTTTTCCCTAACAAAATTACCTCCCCGATTAGCTGTTATCGGTGGCGGGCCGATTGGTTGTGAATTAGCCCAAGCTTTTCAACGCTTAGGCACGCAGGTGATTTTATTTCATAACCACTCCCATCTTTTGAATAAAGAAGACGCAGAAGCAGCCGAAATTATTGAGAATACTTTGCTGCGGGAAGAAATGCAGTTAATTCTCTGCTGCCAAATTGAACGGGTGAGAAAAAATGAGCGGGGTAAAACCATTGAATATACAAGCAACGGTCAAGGAGCAACTATCACCGTTGACGAGATTTTAGTCGCTGCCGGCCGGGGGCCTAATCTGTCAGGATTAAATTTAGAAGCGGTGGCCGTGGAATACGATACTCGTCGGGGAGTCAAAGTTAATGATTATCTGCAAACTACTAACCCGAAAATTTATGCGGCCGGTGATATCTGTATGGATTGGAAATTTACCCATGCCGCCGATGCGGCCGCCCGTATTGTGATTAAAAATACCCTCTTTTCTCCCTTCGGTTTCGGACGCTATAAGCTCAGTAATTTAGTTATGCCTTGGGTCACTTACACTGACCCAGAAATCGCTCGTGTCGGCATGGATGAAACCCAGGCACAGGCCCGGGGATTGGTCACTAATACTATTAAAATTCCTTTGAGTATAGTCGATCGAGCTATCACTGATGGGGAAACAGCAGGTTTTTTAAAAATTATTCACAAACAAGGTTCCGACCAAATTTTAGGAGCCACTATCGTCGCCACCCACGCCGGTGAGATGATTTCCGAAATTACCACCGCTATGGTTGCTAAAATCGGACTGAGTAAACTCTCTACTGTTATTCATCCCTATCCCACCCAAGCGGAAGCGATTAAAAAGGCCGCCGATGCCTATCGTCGAACTCTCCTGACTCCTAATAGTAAAAAACTCTTGGAATTGTTGACTAAATTATCCCGTTAAAATCAGTTATCAGTTATCAGTTAAGCTAAGACGCATTTAAAGTGCTTATTCTTAAGATTAGGTAGGTTGCGTAGGACAAACCGAAGAACCATAATTCATAATTCATACTTTGTGCTTTTTGTCAAAAAAACTTTTTTTTTGCAATAAAACTACACAAAAAAAAGATCATCGTTGTGGGTGAAATTGACTGATTTACCCGTCTTAATTCGGATTACCCTGTAGGTGTGGCCAGGGTTTCAACCATTGCTGCCCAAAAAAGCATAAAATAACCCACTATGAAATTCTATCAAATCGCTGTAACCATTGTAAAATCGTTATTAAATAAAAATCTTTCTCAATTAATTCTTAAGAATTTATAAATATTGCGAAATGTTAATTTAAATATTCTCAAGCTTTTGGGGCTAATAGATAATTTTTGCTTATACTTGTCGAAAAATAGAACTCCTGCAAAATCCAACAT
The DNA here is from genome assembly GCF_000297435.1 of Microcystis sp. T1-4. Lineage (GTDB taxonomy): Bacteria > Cyanobacteriota > Cyanobacteriia > Cyanobacteriales > Microcystaceae > Microcystis. The sequence continues at coordinate 8,738 of NZ_CAIP01000184.1, forward strand.
CTACCATTGGGTTAGAAGTCAGTTATCAGTTATCAGTTATCAGTTATCAGTTATCAGTTCACTGAGAAAACTCCCCACACCCCACACCCCACACCCTACACCCCACACCCTACACCCCACACCCTACACCCCAATTCTTATGAGAGATTCCATGTCGGGCCATCTAAGAGTACAACAACACTGCCTCAATCAAGTCAAATTAGCCGTGAGAAAGCAGGGCTTTAGCAGTCAACGCTCCTTAGCTAAAGAAGCTGAATTTAGTCTGTCTATTGTCAGTAACTTCCTGACTGGTAAACCGGTAGAACAAGCCACTTTTGAACAAATTTGTCGTCGATTATGCCTCGACTGGCAAGAAATAGCCGCCCTGAATTTTCAGCTAAAAACACCCCCTGAAGACAAAATTCCGGTTAATTCGGCAGCCAAGAGCGAAAAATTGGACACATTACCCCCCTATCCCAATGGAGCAGTTCCCCTTGGTTCCCCATTTTATTTAGAACGTCTTCCCCTCGAAGAACAGATAAGGCAGGAAATCAAGAAACCGGGGGCTTTAGTGCGGATAAAAGCTCCCAAAGAAATGGGCAAAACTTCCCTACTTTTGAGAATGCTCGATTTTGCCAAACAGCAAGGCTACCGCACGGTGAGTTTGAACTTAGAACAGGTGGACCAGACGATTTTGGCTGATTTAAACCAGTTTTTGCGCTGGTTGTGTGCCAATGCCGCCCGTCAACTACAGTTAAAACCGCAATTAGATGAGTATTGGGATGAGGATTTAGGCAGCAAGATTAGCTGTACGGTTTACATTCAAGACTATCTCCTGGAATCGATTACCGCCCCCATTGTCCTGGCTCTTGATGAACTTAATCAGATTTTTGAACATCCCCAGGTGGCCAAGGATTTTTTACCGCTGCTGCGTTCTTGGTACGAAGAAGCCAAAACCCTACCTATTTGGCAAAAACTCCGTCTTATCGTCGTCCATTCCACGGAAATTTATGTTCCCCTGCAGCTCAATCAATCCCCCTTTAACGTGGGATTCCCCGCACAGTTAAGTCATTTTAGTCTGGAGGAGGTATTACAATTAGCCCAACGTTATCAACTCACCTGGGAAAATCAGGAAAAAGTCAAACAATTGACGGAGCTAGTGGGAGGACATCCGGCTTTGGTACAAACTGCCCTCTACTATCTCAGTCGGGAGGAAATAACCATGACGCAAATATTAACCAGTGCCACCTCCGTCACGGGGATTTATGCCCATCACCTGCGGCGCCATTGGGCAGTATTAGAACAACAGCCTGAACTAGCAAAAGCCCTCGATCGGGTGATGAGCGCGGTGGAACCCGTACAATTAGACCCAATTCTCGCTTACAAACTCAGCAGTATGGGGCTACTCAAACAATCGGGAGATAAAGTAGTACCAGGCTATGAATTGTATCGACGCTATTTTTTAGAGGTGAAATCCTCTATCATTTATCAGTAAACAGTAATCAGTAATCAGTGAAAGGCAGGGTGTGGGGTGTGGGGAAGTGGGGGGAGTGGGAATTATGAATTATGAATTATGAATTGGGGAGGTGGGAAAGTGGGGAAATTGAACTAAAACCCCAAAACCCCAAAACCCCAACACCTAAAACCTATCTCCTGTCTCCTGCCTCCTAAATACTGGCTCCCGACTCCTATCTCCTGACGACCGACGACCGGCTCCTAACCCCACCAACAAACTTTTTGCCGCAAACCCTACTTATGAATATGTCAATCAAAGATACTGTCCAAAATACTGTCAACGTTAGCAATTTTAGTCGCTCGCAACTCGGTCAACCGGATGAGAACAATTTACATAAAGCAGTTGCCACAATTACTGAGGGACATTGGCCGGAAAATCTGTCGGGATACGTTTTTATCGTCTGTCCTTTCCATAGAAAAAATGACCGTCATTTGTTCTCTGGCGAAGGTGTAATTATTAAATGGGACTTGCAAGGGAAAAATAATCAAGTTAACGTTTACAGTAAAAAACTAAAAACTTGGGATAGTTTTTGGCGAAAAGTTTTACCGATATTTAATATTAGTCAAGCCACTTTTCCGGCCGTGATCAGCATTTTAGGTTCTTCGGAAATAGCGAATACTGCTATGGTTAAACTAGAAAAAGTTGCCGAAGATAAACAACTAGAAGAAACCAGATTAATCCTCACCGCCGATGCTGGACGTTACTGGGAAGTGGATCCCGTTTCCCTGGATACCATCACTCCGATTGGTTATTTTGACCAACATATTGTTTCCGTGCCTTTGTCTTTTTTCCCAGTCCTAGAAAATACCGCTCACCCCTTCTACGACAAAAAGACCCAAGAATTTATCACCTGTGAATTAAAGCTAAAACTTATATCGGGAGGTATGTTAAAAGATTTAGATAAATCGGTGTATATTGTGCTTTGGGATCAAGAAAAAAAACTTAAACCCTGGAAACTACAGGGAACTATCCTCGATGGTAGCCCCCATTCGGTCATCGTCACCGAAGATTATATCATGATTCCCGATATGCCCTTTCAGATGGGAGTAGCCAAACTATTAGGTATCAGAATCAGACCCGAAGAAACCTATCCGAAAACTCAAATTTATCTGGTTAAACGTCAAGACCTCAAGGAAGAAGAAACCACCGTTCCCTCGCGATTAATTACCTTCAATGGCGACAGTTATCACTTCCTTTGTAGTTACCATAGTACCAACGGTCAAATTCAGATTGTGGCCATCCAAAATGCCACTATTAGTTTAACCGAAGCGATCGAAAAAGACGATATCCAACATTTTACCGGTCAGAGTTATCCCCCCGAATACCACGGCATCCCCTGGATGTTTTCCTTTGACGTCGGAGTGCTACGCAAAGTGGTTATCGAAGATGCCAGGGTGATGAGCGAACAAGCTTTCATCCATCCGGGTTGGTTCTGTACCGGTCTCTACACCGCCGACCCGCGGGAATCGGAACAGGGATACAGTGCCGTTTATCAAATTTATCTCGGTTATGTGCGTGAATTAATCTGTCGTCGTCAGTATATGGATTGTCGCGACCAAAGCAATCGCATCCTCAGGGATGCCGAACTTCCCTGTCATGACTTGCCCTCGGTATTAGCCAAGGTTCCCTTCGATAAAGATTGGAATCAGTTAACTGAACAGATTAGGCAAGAAAAAAATGCCAGTGATACTCATGTATCACATTTAGGTCGGGAACTACTGGATTTTTATGTTTGTCCTGATGGCTATATTTTAGATAGCATTCAGTTTATTCCCCAAGAACGGGCCTATCTATTGACGACGGTTTTAACCCCGACCAAAGTATTAGAAGCTTGGTTATTTAACCCTGACAATCTCAAGGACGGACCGATTGCTAAACTGAGCTTACCGGAAGATGTTCATTTTGGTTTGACCTTGCATTCCGAGTATTTCGAGCAGGTGGTCCCTTCTCCCCGTCCTTCCGTCTCACAGGTAAATCGATTTCTGTCAGCCTTGCGAAGTCTTGTCTTGGTTCCCGTAGAATTTTTCTTGGGGAGACCCGCAGCCGTTTACAATCGCCAAGTAAAAAAATGATTGTTCTCAAAGGATACGACATTCTTGCCCAGGTTTACGAAAGCGTTAACTCAGAAGTCTATCGGGCGATTCGCACCGTCGATAATCAACCCGTTATCCTCAAAATCCTCAAGCAAGAATATCCCACCACCCAAGAACTAACCCACTACAAACAGGAGTATAAAACCATCTGCGGCCTGAACTTCCAGGGGGCGATTAAAGCCTATGGTTTAGAAACCTACCGCAGAACTCCCGTGATTATTTTGGAAGATTTCGGCGGTATATCCTTAAAAAAATGGCTAGGGGGCAAACCCCTGGCCTTAAGGGACTTTTTAAGCCTTGCACTCCGAATAGTGGCTAATTTAGAGAAAATTCACAACGCCAAGGTTATTCACAAAGATATTAATCCTGCCAATATAGTTATTAACCCCGAAACCGGACAGATTAAAATCATCGATTTTGGTATTGCCACCGTCCTGCAGCGGGAAAATCCGGGGCTAAAAAATCCCAACGTCCTGGAGGGGACTTTAGCCTATATTTCTCCCGAACAAACCGGACGGATGAATCGCAGTCTCGATTACCGCAGCGATTTTTATTCTTTGGGCGTTAGCTTCTACGAACTTCTCACCGGACAATTACCTTTTCGGGCTAACGATGCTTTGGAATTAGTTCACTGTCATCTGGCAAAGCAACCCTTGCAGGTTAATAGTCTCGTCAAGGAGGAAATTCCCCCGGTGGTGGAGGCAATCATCAGGAAACTGATGGCTAAAACCCCAGAGGAACGATACCAAAGTGCCTACGGTATTCGGGCAGATTTAGAAGAATGTTTAAGACAACTAGAAAAAACGGGTAAAATTGAGGATTTTGTCATCGCTAGGCAAGATCTAGCCAATCAGTTCCAAATTCCCCAAAAACTCTACGGTAGGGAGGCAGAAATCGCCACTCTTCTCGCCGCTTTTCAACGGGTAGCCACCGCGGATAAAAACTCCTCTCACACCGAACTGATGCTAGTTACCGGTTATTCTGGCATGGGTAAAACCACCCTGGTTAAGGAAATTTATCAGCCAATTACTGAAAAACGCGGCTTTTTTATCTCCGGTAAATTTGACCAATTTCAGCGCGATACTCCCTATGCTGCCGTGGTTAGTGCTTTGACTAATCTCGTCAAGCAACTTTTGGGGGAAAGTCAGCCACAACTGGAACTATGGCGACAAAAACTCCTCAAGTCTTTGGGGACGAATGCACGGGTGATTATTGATGTGATTCCCGAACTAGAATTAATTATCAGCCCGCAACCAGAGGTGTTACAATTAGGAGCGATCGCTACTCAAAATCGCTTTAATTTAGTCTTTAAAAATTTTATTCGGGTCTTTTGTTCCCCGGAACATCCCCTGGTCATCTTTCTCGATGATTTGCAATGGGCAGACTTGGCTAGTCTCCAGTTAATAGAATTAATTATGCTCGATGGCGATATGGACTATTTATTTTTAATTGGCTCCTATCGCAGTAACGAAATTAATTCCACCCATCCCCTAACCACTACTCTCGATAAATTAGAGCAGGGGGGCATAATTATCAATCAAGTTATTTTAAAACCTCTGGGTCTTGAACAGGTCAATCATTTAATTGCTGACACCTTAAATCATTCTCTTGATTATGTGCAATCTTTGTCCGCTTTAGTCTGGCAAAAAACCCACGGGAATCCTTTTTTTGTCAATGAATTTCTCAAAACTATCTACTGGGAAAATTTGCTGTTTTTCCAACCGGGGCAGGAAACAACCACTAAAACCGACAATAATAGGGGCTATTGGCAATGGCATCTCGGTCAAATTCAAAGGATTGGCAGTACCGATAATCTGATTCAATTTATGATGGGCAAAATGCAGAAATTGCCCCCCGAAACTCAGGAAATTTTAAGTTTAGCAGCTTGTCTTGGCTCAGAATTTAATCTAAATATTCTAGCAGTAATATCTGAAAAATCACCTCTAAAACTTTTACCAATTTTAACTTCTAGTAGCGAAGCTGGTTTAATTATTCCCCTCTCAGAATTAGATGAACAATTACTGATTCAAGAATATAAATTTGCTCATGATCGCATTCAGCAAGGAGCTTACGCTCTCATCGAAGACAGCCAAAAATCTTTAATTCATTTAAAAATTGGTCGCCTACTTTGGCATCATAATGCCACCAACGAATTATCGGAAAAGATTTTTAAAATAGTCGATCATTTCAATCTTGGTTATCAACTAATTAGCGAGGAAAAAGAACGAGATTCAGTGGCTAACTTGAATTTACTAGCAGCTCAAAAAGCCAAAGCCGCCAATGCCCAAACTGGAGCCTTAAAATATATTAAAATCGCTCAAAAACTTCTCAAAAAATCAAGCTGGAAAAATAACTATCAACTGACTTTAAATATTTATTCTGAAGCCACAGAAATCGCCTATTTAAGTGGGGATTTTGAGCAGATGCATCGCTGGGCTAATCTCGTACTAAAACAGGCAAAAACCACCCTAGATAAAGTAAAAGTTTATGAAGTAATCATCGAAGCTTATCACGCCCAAAATCAAGAACTAAAAGCGGTACAAATTGGCTTATCTGTCCTCAAAAGCTTAGATTTCGAGATTCCTGAATCCTTACAATCATCAGATATCCAGGAAGAAATGAATAAAACTCGGCAAAAATTAGCGGGTAAAAATATCGAAGATTTAAGTAATTTACCGCCGATAAGTGAGCAAGAAAAATTAGCAATAATGAAGATAGCGGCTGCTATATTTTCTCCTGTTTTTATTGCCGCCCCTCATATCTTACCCATCCTAGTATCAAAACAGATTAACTTATCAATTCAGTACGGCAACAGTTATCTAGCGGCCTTTACTTATGTTAATTATGGCTTAATTCTTTGTGGTCTTTTAGAAGATTGGGAAACGGGTTATCAATTTGGAAAATTGGCTTTAAACATTGCTGATAAATTTCATGCCAAAGCCCTGATGCCGAAAATAATTGCCGTCTTTTCCACCACTATTAGTATCTGGAAAGAACCGATTAAAAATTCCCTGTCTTTGTTAAAATCTTCCTATCAAACTGGTTTAGAAATGGGGGATCTCTACTACGGAACAACCTGCGCCTATCTTTACTGTTTTCATTCCGCCTTTATCGGACAGGAATTAACCGAATTAGCCCAAGAAATAGCTAACTATGATCTGGCTTTTGTTAAACTCAAACAAGAAAACACCCGCAACTATCTAAAAATCTACGGACAAACAGTTTTAAATCTGCTGGGGCGCTCGGAAAATCCCAGTCGTTTACAAGGACAATACTATCAAGAGACTGTTATGTTACCGTACCATCTAGAGGCTAATGATCTCTATGGTCTCTGTGCTTTATTTGTCAACAAATTATACCTTTGTTATCTATTTGGACAGTACGAACAAGCCACTGAAAATGCTAACCAAGCTCAAAAATATCTAGGGGGAGCCACCGCCACTTTCTTGATTTCTCTGCATAATTTCTATGATTCCCTCGCCCATTTAGCTATTTATAATCATCTGGATAATGACCAAAAACAACAGGTCTTAGAACGAGTGACGAATAATCAGAAAAAGCTGCGGGAATGGGCTAATCAAGCACCCCAGAACTATCTCCATAAATTTTATTTAGTGCAAGCGGAAAAGGATCGGGTGCAGCAATCCTACCTAGAAGCCATAGAAAACTACGATCTAGCCATCGCTAAAGCCAAGGAAAATGAATACATTAATGAAGAAGCACTAGCTAAAGAACTAGCGGCGAAATTCTATCTCGATTGGGGTAAAGTAAAAATTGGCAAAACTTACATCAATGAAGCTGCTTATCTCTATTCTCTTTGGGGAGCAACCGCTAAAGTCAAAGATATAGAAAGCCGCTATTCTCAGTTAATGGTCAATAATTATGGTGCCAATTCCCTGACCGAAACCACGAGAACTACCACCAGAAAAAATTCAGTTAGTCATGCGGGAGAACTGTTAGATTTAGCCACGATTATGAAGGCATCCCAAGCCATTTCTAGCGAGATAGTTTTAGATCAATTACTCGCCACCCTAATGAAAATTCTCATCGAAAATGCCGGGGCGCAGCTGGGCTATCTTATCCTAGAAAGCGGCGGACAACTATTGATCGAAGCCTCCGGTTCGGTGCAGGAAGATGGGGTGACAGTCTTTAAATCTAATGCCATCGAAGAACATCTTCCCGTCTCAATTATTAACTATGTAGCCCGAAGCGGTCAAACCGTGCTTAATAACGATGCCGCCCATCAGGGCAATTTTAGCAACGATCCCTATATTAAAACCCATCAAACCAAATCGCTACTCTGTTCCCCCCTCCTCGACCAAGGACAACTGCGGGGAATTGTCTATCTAGAAAATAATCTCACCGTTGGGGCCTTTACCCAAGAAAGATTGGAAGTGCTGCAACTGCTCTCCAGCCAAGCAGCGATCGCAATTACTAACGCCAAACTCTACGCCGAAATCAAAGCCAAACAGAGACAACTAGCGCAATTTTTGGAAGCCATGCCGGTGGGGGTATTTGTCCTCGATGCTGGCAGTCAACCCTATTATGCCAATCAAACCGCCCAGGAGATTTTAGGAAAAGAGATAGTTAATATCACCACGGCTAATCAGTTGGGGAAAACCTATCAGTTATATCAAGCTGGAACCGAGCGATTGTATCCCACAGAATACCATCCGATTGTCCGAGCTTTAAGGGGGGAAAAAAACACGGTGGATGATATAGAAGTTCACCAAGGAGAGAAGATTATCCCCCTAGAAGTGTATGCCACGCCCGTTTTTAACGAAAAAGGCGAAATTATCTATGCTATCGCCGCTTTTACCGATATTACCGAACGAAAACAGGCGGAAGCGGAACGGATTCGCTTTACCCAAGAATTAGCCGAGTATAGCCGCACCCTAGAACAGAAAGTGCAGGAACGCACCCTGGAACTCAGCCAAACCCTAGAAATTCTCAAGGCCACCCAAGCAGAATTACTGTTTGAAAATCAACTGCTCAGAACTACCGAAGAATCTAGCACCTTTGACTACCAAGTGGGGGGCAGTTTACCCATGGATGCCCCCACCTACGTGGTTCGCGCCGCCGACCGTTATCTCTATAAAGCCCTCAAACGCGGCGATTTTTGCTATGTTCTCAATCCCCGTCAAATGGGTAAGTCTAGTTTAATGGTACGCATGATCGATCACCTCCAACACGAGGGTATCTGTTGCGCTCCCATTGATTTAACCCGTATCGGCAGTGAAAATGTCACTCCCGACCAATGGTACAAGGGGATAGCCTTCGAGTTAGGACGACGTTTTGGCCTGCTCAAAAGGGTCAATCTCAAAGCTTGGTGGCAAGAACGGGAAGATGTCTCGGCAGTGCAGCGCTTGGGGGAATTTATCGAAGAAGTGTTATTGCTGGAAGTGGGGATAGTAGAAGGTTCTCCCCCGAAACCAATTGCGATTTTTATCGATGAAATTGATAGCGTTTTGGGCTTAAATTTTGCGGTTAATGACTTTTTTGCCCTGATTCGTTCCTGCTATAACCAGCGTGGTTTTAACCCGCTCTATCGGCGTTTGACCTTCGCTTTCTTCGGTGTTGTCACCCCCTCCGATTTAATTACTGACCACCAAATCACTCCTTTTAATATCGGTCATTCCATTCAATTGGAGGGTTTTAAGGAACACGAAGCCCAGCCTTTACTGCGGGGATTGGCCGAGAAATTTAGTAACCCACAAACTGTCTTAAAAGAAGTCTTTGCCTGGACAAACGGTCAACCTTTTCTGACCCAAAAACTCTGTCAGTTAATTCGCACCGCCACCTCGCCGATTCCCCCCAATGGTGAAGCCCCCTGGATTGAGGACTTGGTACAAAAGAAGATCATTGACAATTGGGAGGCTCAGGATGAACCGGAACATCTGCGGACTATTCGCGATCGGCTTCTCAACAGTCACCGCTCCCAGTTGCTCCTAAGACTCTATGAACGGATTTTAAGGGAAAAAGAGGTAATTTCCGAGGATAGCCCCCCAGAAAAAGAGTTACTTTTATCGGGGTTAGTGATCAAAGACCAGGGCTGGCTGCGGGTCCATAATCCCATTTATCAAGGGATTTTTAACCTCCATTGGCTGGCCCGGGCAAAATCAACCTAATACTCAATCCTGTTTAAAAGGTATAGGATAGTGGGAAGTTAAAGTTAAAGTTGGATTGGGAGTTAATCGGG
>NZ_CAIP01000183.1 GCF_000297435.1 Microcystis sp. T1-4
CTTAATAAGGGGGGCATCTGAAAGTTTTTAATACCTACCTACTTATCCTTTCCTAGAAGTGAGGGCAAAATCTCCCGAGCAGATCTTCTGGAAAATAAGAAAAATTTCTATATTTTTGCATCCGATTTTAAGTTTATCAATTAACCTTAAATTAAAGCCCTAGGGCTTAGATAGAAGCCATTCAAAGGATATTTATGAAAGCCAAAATCGCGATCGCTTGTCAGGGAGGCGGCAGTCAAACTGCTTTTACTGCCGGTGCATTAAAAGCATTATTTGACAATAAAGTACAAGATTACTTTAATATTGTCAGTCTCAGTGGTACTTCTGGCGGTGCTATCTGTGCCTTTTTCACCTGGTATGCTCTCAAAAAAGGTGATAGCATCGTTTGGAAAAGAATGATTGATTTTTGGGAAGATAATAGCGCTCGAACTCCCCAAGAACAACTATTTAATGACTCAGCTATTAAAGCTCTAGAATTAGCCAGCAAAGGATTAATTCCCCAGTATAATCTCAGTCCTTCCTCTCCGATTACTAAAACCTTATTTTCTATAGCTACCTACGGTTTACGCAGTCGCTTTACCAACTTTGATCAGTTACTAAGAGCGCATATTGACTTTTCGGAATTAGCCACTTGGGGAGCTAAACCAGAACCACCAATTTTATTAATTGGGGCCTGTAATATCCTGACAGGAAAGTTAAGTAAATTTAGCTCGCGCCAGGAAGCAGTTAAAATTGAACATATCCTAGCTTCTGCTTGTGTTCCTAACATTTTTCCTGCTGTCACCATTGAAACTATGGCCTACTGGGATGGACTATTTTCTGATAATCCCCCCATCCGTTCTTTAATTCGCCGTGAATTTGTCGGAGTCGAAAATATTCCCGATGAAATTTGGGTAATTAAAATTAATCCCACCTCCAGAGATAAGATCCCCGTGCAATCCGATGATATTGCTGATCGCCGCAATGAATTAGAAGGCAATGTTTCCCTATTTCAAGGTCTCGATCAGATTGATTTTATCAATCAATTATTTCTTAAAGGAGCCTTTAAAGAGGAATTTTTGCGGGAGATCGCCTTAACAGAACCATTTAAAATTCCTAAATCTTTCCCAGAAGATCCCGATCAAGATTACCATATTCCGATGATCGAAATGTCGGCGGAATTAGCCAATAGTCTCAACTACGAAAGTAAACTCGATCGCTCTCCGTCCAATATTCAGCGTCTGATCGCTGACGGCGAAAAACAGGGAAAACAGTTTCTAGAACATCGACTAAAAGCTATGGGTTTAGGATAATTTTTGAGGTTTCAAAAACGGCAAAAATAAGGATTAAATAGCATGAAATCTGTCAATAGACTATTTAATTGATTATTATTCATTCTTAATTCTCCTGACGACCGGCTACTGACTACTGACTACTAACCCTAACAACAATTTTTGATTTTTACAAGAGGTCTAATAATCACTGATTTTCATTGACTAATACCCGTCCGGATAGATCGTAAATCATAATATCCCATTGCCCATTTTTTGCCACTTCAAAAGCCACTTTAGAACCATCGGCACTGATGATCGGATTGCGTACTTCCGCGAGCAGATCGGGAGCAATTTCCCTTCTCTGTTGAGTTTGTCGATCGTACAGATAAATCGCCGTTTTTCCCTGACGACTAGCAGTAAAAACGATATAACGACCATCTTCACTAATGGAAGGACTAGAAGCGATCTGATCGAGAGAATTTAGGCCGGGTAAAGGCAGTAAACGGCGATCAATAGCATCAAAAAGATAGATAGCTTGGGAACCATTGCGATCGGAAGCAAAAACGAGATAGCGAGAGGCAAGATAGGGAGTTAATTCACTAGCAGCACTATTTAAACTTCTCCCCCCTCGATCGAAAGGAAAAGACAGTAAACTCGGATAACCCGCACATCCAGTTAACAAACTAATTACAGCAACAAGACTAATAAAAAAATAACGTTTCACGGTTTGGGACTTTCAACGGGACTGCCATCGGCAATATCTAACTCGATATTCGGACCGCGATCAAGAACCTCCACATCCCATTGTCCCCGACGAGCGGATTCAAAGACAAGATAACGACCATCGGGACTAAGACGAGGATTTCGTAACCAACCGCGATAATTTTGACTCAATAACTCAGAGCGATCGGTAATGCGATCATATAAAGCGATGACGGGACGACCTTCAATAATCACCACATAAGCCAGATAACGCCCCGTTTGGCTTAAACTAGGGCTATCGGTAATTTCTTGACCCGTATATAATCCCCCTAGGGTCTGGTATTGTTTTGTCTGCAAATCATAGAGCAGCATCTGATTACTACCGCGACGATTAGACAGCAAAGCCAGCCAACGACCATCACCGCTCAGGGCAGGTTTTTCGTCATTATAGCGACTATTTAGGGTTCCTGTAGAGAAACCGGGGTTATTGAGATTACAACCGCCTATAACCCCTAAAAACCAGCAGATAAACAGCAAAAAGGGAGCTTTGGTCATCGGACCTACTCCTTAATAATCAAACCTAGTCTGATTATCATTGCTCGACTCCCGTTCACTATTATCTGGTCTCTCCCAATCTTCTTGATCGCCAGCATCCCTAGGATCGATCGGTTGATAATCGACGTATTCCCCTTTAAATGGCGGATCATCGGCAATTATTGGGCGAGTACGGCGTTTTTGGCTAGTGCGGGGCGGTTTACTGCTCGTCTCTTCACTAGCGGGACGACGACGTGGACGGGGACTGGTTTCTTCCCAATCATCACCGCTAGGGCGCTGATCATAAACCTCTCGATCGCTAGTGGGGGAACTATTGCGGGGACGACGATTAGCCGTTTTGCGACTGCCGGTATCGGCCGGCCGACGGGTGCGGGTGCTGCGGGGTTCCTCGTCCTGATAACTAGAAGTACGGGAAGAGCGGGGATCATCGTAACCGCGTAAACGGGGATTATCTTCGTAACGTTCCTCCGGTTCGTAGGTGTCGAGGGGTTCCAATTCGGCCCGATATTCCCGACTCACAGGACGTTCATCGACAAAAGACGTGCCGCGGCGGGCCTGTTCCGTGGTTAAACCCCTTAATTTTACCGTCTCGAAGGCAAAAAAAACCGCTGCTCCAGTCAGCAAAAATTGTCCGAATTGCAAAATCGGATCCAGTCGCCACCCTTGAAAAAGTAGAATTAAACCGCACAGTAACCCAACGGCGGCAAAAAATATATCATGATCGCGGGAAAGTTCCGGCCGCACCGAGCGCAGGAAGTATAACCCGGCTCCGGCTACTGCCAGAAAAATTCCTAAGATACTGGCCGAATTCAGCCCAAAATTGACCATCTTTATCTCCCTTCTCGGTGCTTAAATTCAAGAATCGAGTCTTTATCTATAGCGGTTAGCCATTAGCCGTCAGCTTTCGGCAGCAATCTTGCTGTTTTTAACTTCTAGAGTCGAGCTATATTCTAACCCCGAAGTCTAGCACTATATCTATCATCCTCGATTCTAACTTACTCGATCGAGCCTAGTTCACACAACTATTGTTAGGGAAGTGGGGAAGTGGGGAGACCACTTCGTGCGCGTTGCGGGGGGAAGTGGGGAGATTTTATCAGTGAACAGTGAACAGTAAACAGTGAACTGAAAACTCACATCTGATAACTGATAACTGATAACTGATAAGGCTGACATCTTAACAAAATCTTTAGAAATTACCCATTGACAGGATTGACTAAATGTGTTCTATGGGTTTCGGGCATTTTAATATGATTTCTTGAGGGCTTTTGAGCGATCGCTATTGTTGGGAAGTTAATCGCCAAAAGTCTGAAACGACCAACTTTGGGTGATGCACGTCATCGGGGACTTGTAAAGTGCGTAAGTCCTAATCTTACATAAGATTAGACAGAAATTTTTCTGTCATATCATAAAATTAACTTAACCTAGGCAAGGGGGAATTAGCATAGAATGTGAGTATAATTCAGGCTAGGTAAATAGTCTGCTTGTATCCATAGTTCATTCAATCCATAGAATAAGGTGTGAGGATTGACCCATGTCAAAACTATTCAAGAATTTAGTCAAGGTAACGCCCTTAGTGCTGGGTGCTTCCGTAGCGGCTGCTGGCAGCGCAGTGGCTCAAACTATGCCCGGTACACCTCAACTTAAAATTGATCCGGCTGCGCAACAGCAACTCGATCGCATTCAACGCGCCCAAAGTAGTCAGCAGATCAATACAGGTGTCTATCAGGGTTCCATGTCTCAGGTGACTAGCGTTAACCAACTGCGGGACGTATCTCCCACTGCTTGGGCCTACGAAGCATTAAGAAGTCTTGTAGAACGTTACGGTTGTATCGTTGGTTATCCCGACCGTACCTTCCGCGGTGATCGGGCCACGACTCGTTGGGAATTTGCCGCCGGTTTAAACGCTTGTTTAAACGTCATGGAACGTTTAATTCAAGATGGTATCGCTGTACTCAGAGAAGACATCGATAAATTAAAACGTCTTGTTAAAGAATTTGAAACCGAACTAGCGGCCTTAGGGGCTAGAGTAGATAACCTAGAACAGCGGGTTTCTTTCTTGGAAAATAATCAATTTTCTACCACCACCAAACTCAGAGGTGAGGTAATCTTCAGTGTCGCCGATAGCTGGGGTGGTGAAGCTTCCATTACCAATACCAACGGTACAGTTACTGATGGCAGCAATCAAGATCAAACCCAAACTGTGTTTAATAACCGGGTACGACTCAACTTTGAAACCAGCTTCACCGGTAAAGATATGTTAAGAACCCGTTTACAAGCGGGTAACTTTAACAGCACCTTCAACCAAAACGGTCCGGCGGGAACCAATATGACCCGTCTAGCATACGATGACGGTCGTGACAACGATGTCACCATCGATGACTTGTTCTACCGCGCTCCCATCGGTACTCCCTTCGGTAACATCACCGTTTGGGTTGGCGCTAACGGCCTGAACCTTGATGACGTTTTCCTCACTGCTAACCCCTTCCTCGCCGATAGCGGCACCGGTGCTTTATCTCGCGGTCAACGTTATAACAACATCGTCTTCCGCGGTCCTTCTGGCACGGGTGCAGGGGTTCGATTCAAGATCGGTGATGTTTTCCAAGTTACAGGGGCTTATCTGGCGGGCAGTGGTGCCTCTAATCCTAGCGAAGGAAACGGTTTGTTCAATGGTTCCTTCAGTACTGGCGCGCAGGTGGGTTTCTCCTTCATCAAATTTGCCGATATTAACTTCGTTTACGTTCACAGTTATCAAACTGCTGCCGATATTCGCTCTGGTTTATTCGGTAACGTCAGCAGCCCTCTGACGGAACGTCCCTTCGGTAACGTTGGTACTACTGCTAACCGTTTCGGTTTGCAGGGTAGCGCCCAGGTTATCCCAGGAGTCTTAAATATAGCGGCATGGGGTGGTTATGCTGATGCCTCGGCCACAGGAGTTAATGCTGCGATCGGGGATAATAACACTGGTATCTGGTCTTGGAACCTGAATCTTTCTGTCCTCGATCTCTTTGCCGAAGGTGCAGCCCTTTCCTTCGGAGGTGGTCAAGTACCCCGTTCCGACAAGGAAGATGGTACTTCCTACATGGTAGAAGCTCAGTATAAGTTCCCAGTCACCAAAAATATTCTGATTACCCCTGGTGCCTATGCGATCTTCAACGCTAACAACCGTAATAACGACACCATTTTTGTCGGTGTCCTCCGGACAACTTTCCGTTTCTAAGCTGAGTTGACGGACTCGATCAATAAGAACGGTGGGATTTGTAGATCTCACCGTTTTTTTACTTTTAACTTTTCACTGGATATAGCCATTTATGAGAAGATGATCGGAGCGTCCCAAACGCTGCTATATTTACTTCGCCTATTTAGTTGCTTATCTATGCACTCTCTGTCTTTCCCCCGTCGCACTAAAATTGTGGCCACGATTGGCCCAGCCTCGCAAAATAAGGAAACATTACGTCAGATGATCAAGGCGGGGGCGACAACATTTAGATTAAACTTTTCCCATGGCGATCACGATTACCATCGTCACAGCATTAATCTGATCCGTCAGTTAGCCTTTGAACTCAATCAACCGATTGGCATCCTTCAGGATCTGCAGGGACCAAAAATTCGTTTAGGTAAATTTGCCTGTGGGTCGATTACCCTGAAACCGGGGGAACCGTTTATCCTTACTTCTAGGGATGTGGAATGTAATCAGGAAATAAGTTCCATTAGCTATCCCTCGCTCGCCCAAGAAGTCCCAGAAGGTTCGAGAATTCTCCTCGATGATGGTAAAGTCGAAATGCGGGTGGAATCAGTGGATCGTTTGAAAGGTGATCTTTCCTGTCGCGTAGTGGTTGGGGGTGTCTTATCCAGTAATAAAGGGGTAAATTTTCCCAACGTTTATCTGTCGGTGAAAGCGTTAACCGATAAGGACAAAAAAGATTTAATGTTCGGACTGCTGTGGGATGTGGATTGGATCGCCCTCAGTTTTGTGCGTAATCCCCAAGATATACTCGAAATTAAAGAATTAATCGCCAGCGCGGGTAAATCTATCCCCGTGA
The DNA here is from genome assembly GCF_000297435.1 of Microcystis sp. T1-4. Lineage (GTDB taxonomy): Bacteria > Cyanobacteriota > Cyanobacteriia > Cyanobacteriales > Microcystaceae > Microcystis. The sequence goes on from NZ_CAIP01000183.1 coordinate 6,551, forward strand.
TCGCTAAAATTGAAAAACACGAAGCGATCGAGGAAATGGAGGCAATTTTATCCCTCTGTGATGGTGTTATGGTGGCCAGGGGAGATTTAGGAGTAGAATTACCAGCCGAAGACGTGCCAATCCTGCAAAAACGCCTGATTAATACCGCTAATCAGCTAGGCATCCCGATTATCACCGCCACTCAAATGCTTGACAGTATGGCCAGTAATCCTCGTCCCACCCGCGCCGAGGTTTCTGACGTAGCTAATGCGATTTTAGATGGCACTGATGCGGTCATGCTTTCCAATGAAACGGCTGTGGGTCATTATCCCATCGAAGCGGTGGCAACCATGGCCCGCATTGCCGAAAGGATCGAACGGGAACAGATCAATAGTGCCGCTCGCTCTAACAATAAACAATCGATTCCTAACGCTATTTCCTCGGCAGTCAGTCAAATTGCCGAACAATTGGGGGCAGCGGCAATTATTACCCTAACCAAAACTGGCTCTACTGCCCGTAATGTCTCCCGATTTCGCCCCAAAACCCCGATTTTAGCCGTTACTCCCCATCGGGAAGTGGCACAGCAGTTACAGCTAGTTTGGGGCGTAAAACCGATGTTATTGCTCGATTTACCCTCCACCAGCCAAACTTTTCAAGTGGCGATGAATCTTGCCCAGGAAAATAACCTCCTCGCAGATGGTGATTTAGTGGTGATGACGGCGGGAACTCTGCAAGGGGTGGCCGGTTCCACGGATTTAATTAAGGTGGAAGTGGTAAAATCCCTTTTGGGCAAGGGTACAGGTATCGGCCAGGGTGTGGCCAGTGGCCGGGCGCGAGTGGCCCATAATGCCCGGGAAGTGGGTAGTTTTAGTAACGGGGAGATTTTAGTCGTTCCCACCACCAGCGCCGAATATGTGGATATGATGCGGAAAGCTGGCGGAATTATCACCGAAGATACCGCGATGAACAATCACGCCGCTACTATCGGTTTAAAATTGGGTATTCCTGTGATTGTCGGGGTTAAAAATGCCACGAAAATTATCCGCGAAGGGGTGATCATTAGTCTCGATGCTCAACGGGGTTTGATTTATTCCGGTATTGGCAAGGGTGCGGCAACTATGAAAAACTGAGTCGGTTATCAGTATTCTCCGAGTCAGTATTCAGGAGTCAGGAGATTATTTTTATTTATTCTCCCCACTCCCTGCTCCCCACTTCATAATTCATAATTCATAATTCATAATTCATAATTCCCCAACACCCATTTTCACTTGTCTATGAGCGATTCTTACTCTCCTCCAGTCGATAATCCGGCCTATACTGTTGAACAAGCGATCGCTAATATCCAGCAAAGAGAAGACCTAGGCGCGCGTTATTATGCCGCTTGGTGGTTGGGTAGATTTCGTGTTCGTCAACCAGAGGCGATTTCGGCGTTAATTGCCGCTTTAGAGGACGAAAGCGATCGCACTCCCGATGGCGGTTATCCCCTGCGACGCAATGCCGCCAGCGCTTTAGGGAAATTAGATGATCTCAGTTGTCTTCCCGCTTTGATTGCCTGTCTCGACTGCGAAGATTATTATGTGCGCGAATCGGCTGCCCAGGCATTGGAAATGCTTCAGGATCGAAGCGCGATCGCACCTTTAAAGAAACTATTAGAGGGTGGCATCGAAGGGGCTGTTTTAGTGGCGGGAAAACCCCATTTAGTCCAACCCTACGAGGCGATTATCGAAGCCTTGGGAACCCTGCAAGCGACGGAAGCAATTCCCCTGATTGAACCGTTTTTAAAGCATTTCGTCGAAAAAGTGCGTTATGCGGCTGCCCGCGCCCTCTATCAACTCACGACTAACCCCCACTATGGCGATATTCTGATTAATGCCTTGCAAGGGGAAGAATTACAGCTGCGTCGTTCTGCTTTAATGGATTTAGGCGCTACGGGTTATCTGCCGGCTGCCCCTGCGATCGCTAATACTTTGGCGGAAAATAGTCTGAAACTGGTTGCTCTCAAGGAACTTTTAGAAAACCATCTAAAAACTAATTCTAGGGGCGAAAATATCTCGGAAATTCTCACTTTAATGGATAGTTTATTGTAATTAATCATTGGTTATTTTGTATCTAAATTAAAACCGATGCAATCCAGAGGTTTTTATGCTAATTCAAACTGATTATGTCGGCTGGCTGAACGAGACAATCACTCTGTTAAGACAAAAAAACTTTGATAAAGTTGACTGGGAAAACTTGATCGAGGAGATAGAAAGTTTGGGCAGAAGTCAAAAACGTGAACTCCGCAACCGGTTAACCACCATCTTAGAACACTGCCTCAAACTTTGCTATACTGATTACGTTGAGGATTATCGAGGTTGGCAAGAAACTATTAGGCGCAGTCAACGGGAACTAGAAGAACTTTTGAGGGATTCTCCTAGTTTAAAACCCTACTGGGATCAAGTATTTTTAGATTGCTATGCCACGGCTTTAAAAAGCTTGCGAGATAACCCAGATTATCAATCCTTTAACTTTCCCAATGATTGTCCTTTTCCCCAAGAAATTAATCAGATTTTACAGAAAAAAGTTTGGCGATAAAATTATCTTTAAAAGTTTGTTGGCGGTGTTAGGAGACAGGAGTTAGGAGTCAGGAGATTATTTTTATTTATTCTTCCCACTTCATAATTTATAATTTATAATTCATAATTCCCACACCCCAACGCCTAACCTCATCCCCTCTACTAATAACCAATGCTTCCCACCGTTGAGACTTTAATTATTGCCGTCGAAAAAGCCGACTCAGCCAATGAGTTACTAACCGCCGTGGAAAACTTAGCCGCCGCCAAAAGTGAAGCGGCAATACCCACCCTCACCGATGTGCTGAGATATAATAACCCCGGTGCCTCCGTGGCAGCCGTGGATGGTTTAATCGCCATTGGCAAAGCGGCGGTTCCCTATTTACTAGCCAACCTAGACGGTTATAATTATGGGGCGAGAGCTTGGGCAACCCGCGCCCTAGGGGGAATTGGCGATGTGCGAGGATTGGACTTATTGCTTGAGGCGGCGGTGAGTGATTTTTCCTTTAGCGTGCGGCGAGGAGCGGCTAGAGGCTTAGGAAATATAATTTGGTCTGATTTGGAGGAAAGTCGGGTTTCTGAGGCTCAGAAGGCTGTTTTTGCGGCACTGGAGAAACTTTCGCAAGGGGATCCAGAGTGGGTGGTTAGATATGCGGCGATCGTCGGATTAGAGGGATTAGGAACTGCGGCGGCGGCATTTCGCGGGGCGATTCGGGAACTTTTAGGACAGATTCGGGAGACAGAAACGGACATAGTGGTAGGATTGCGTGCCGATCAAGCTCTGGAACACTTACAATAAGCCTAAGTCGAAAGTAGGAAAACTTATTTCTCTACAGGGAGAAACAATTACACTAACATTCTATGAAATATTGGCAGGAAATTTTAGCGATCGCTCAACGAATTTTAGTAGAATTAATCCGACGCGGGCGTAGCTTAATCCTCTGGGGCATTTTCCCGATCCTTGTCCTGCTCTTAAATGGCTATATTATGGCAGAAAAAGGCAAAATTGAGCTTGCCGAGGCAATGGCTCTGGCTACTCCTCCTACCCTCGTCGGGGCGGCACTTTTCTTTAGTTGTTTAGGGGGAACCGTGGCAACGGTAGTAGCAGAAAGGGAACAACAAACGATTAAACGGTTATTTTTATCGCCTTTAAGCGGTGTTTCCTATTTTATTGGCATTTTTCTCGCCCATTGTGCGATTGCCGCCTGTCAGACAATTTTAGTTTATTCTATTGCTAAACAGTATGGAGCCACTTTTAAAGGCTCAATTCCTCTAGAATTATTAATTATTTTTCTTAGTATCACCGCCTATGTGGGTTTAGGATTTATCCTCGGTACTCAACTGGCGAAAAGAACGGAAGATGTTAATGCCTTGGTGGGAACTTTTGGTGTTCCTTTATTAATTTTAGGCGGCGTTTTTCTTCCGACTGCTTTATTCCCCGACAATATTCTATCTCTGGCTAAATATAACCCGATCTACCACATGAATGAAGCTTTAATTGCTGTTTGGGCAAAGGGCAAAAATCTACAAGATATTAGCTCTCATTTTCGCTTTCTCTGTCTTTTTGCTCTAGCTATGGTAGCAGGTGGTTGGCTTACCTATCGACAAATGTTAAACCTTGAACGCCGACTGTAAATCAGTTATCAGTTATCAGTGATCAGTTATCAGTTAGGTAGGGTGGGTTAGGCGGAGACAAATTATCAGACTTAATCATTAATTTATCTATTCGCCGTAACCCACCATCAGTTATTCAGCTTCCTATTTTTCAGTATAATTAGCCAATTTCCCTGTTATTCTTACTATTACCTAGCTGACGGATGATGGCTTAAAAAATCCTGACTATCCTCGTTACTTTATTAAAAATGCTGACTATTAGTAATGTCAAAAAAAATTACGGAAGACGCTTAGTATTAGATCAATTAAACTTTCATATTGAAGCGGGGGAAATTTACGGTTTACTCGGTCCCAATGGTGCGGGAAAAACCACCACTATTAACTTAATTTGTAATTTATTAAAACCCTCATCGGGAGAAATTACATTTAATTATTTGCCAATTTCCCGAGTTACTAAAGAATTAATTGGGGTTGCCCCACAAGAAAATTTATTGTACAAATCCCTTACTTGTGAGGAAAATCTCAACTTTTTTGCTCAGATTTATGGACTCGATCGCCCCCAGCGTCGTCATCGGATTAAAGCCAGTTTATCGGCAGTAAATTTGCTCGATCGCGCCCGCAGTCCGGTGGAAACTTTAAGCGGTGGAATGCAGCGCCGGATGAATATTGCCGTGGCTATTGTTCATCAGCCAAAATTATTAATTCTCGATGAACCAACTACTGGTTTAGACATCGAATCTCGTTATGAAATTTGGGATTTAATCGGAGAATTACGGCGACAGGGAATGACAATTTTATTAACTACTCATCTCCTCGATGAAGCACAGCGTCTCTGTCAACGTATCGGGATTTTAAAACAAGGTCGTATTATTGCCGAAGGTAATTTAAATCAGCTGCGTCAGCACATTCCTGCGAAAGAAATTATTATCATGGATACCCAGGATCAAGAAGCGGCAATAAATCGAGGTAAACAATTAGGATTTACTGCCAAATTTTACGGTAAAGATTTAGCTTTTTGGTTAGATGAACATCTAGAATTAAGCGATATTATTCGGGCATTTGACGGCATTAATATTGATTCTATCTCCCGTCAGACGGTACAGTTAGAACATATTTATATGGAAATTATGAATCAATTTTAACCCCGTTTTTGAAAATTAAGGTTGATGATCGGCATTTTTCTGGTAATTTACCTCAATTAAGTTAAATCGCCTTTTTTTACCGTCATGATCATCTATAATTTTTAGATGTGTTCTATCTATTAATTGGAGACAAAATCAATGATGAAATTAACCTCTATCACTGGGTTATTGAGTCTATCGGCGGTATTATTAAGCTCACATCTACCGGCAGCGGCGCAAAATTGTCGGCCACTTTCTTTATTAGGGGGTGAAGGTAGTGAAGTTACGAAAAGCGTCTCACAACCCACTGTTCCAGGTCCTTTCGGTGTCACGATAACTCGTAATAATTGGAATACCGATTGGGCAGTTCCGGGGGGTAGAAGTTTTCAGAGGTTTATCGTTACGGTTTCTGTCCCCCGGGCTGCCTCCTTTGATATCCGGCTGTTTCTCAAGTATAGCGATCAAACTAACGAGGAATTTTTTAATACTAATGGAGTACGAATCGAACCCGATAAACCCTTAACAATTACTGCCACAGTACGGGCAAATGATCAACCTTTTTTAGTCAATCTTTTTGTCAATGGTATTCAGCACATCGGTAATACCTACACCGCTTCTGTTGTTGGTTGTGAACGATAAAATATATAGGGTGTGCTGAAAAAGTTTTGTCGGGGGCAGGGTGTGGGGTTTGAAGCTAAGAGGCATTTTAACCGCTTATCCGATTAGCTGAATCTCTCCCAATCCCTTTACTGTTGCCTCTTGTCTCATCTCAACAGGCAATTTAAATGCGCGGACAGCCCCAGACTGTACTTTCTACCCCGATTGACCTTAAGTGGGACAATTAGGTTAATGCACAATTAAGGATTTTTGTCAAGAAAATAATATTAAACTTATTATTGATGTCTGCCATGGCCACGCCCAAATTATCTGGCAATGAGCGATTAAATACGCTACCCTAACTAATATCCCCCCATTGGCCTCGATTTAGAACTGGCTTTAATCCGTCCCCACCTTATTATCGATTTTTTTCGGGAATATTATGTCTGAAACTATCACTCCCGCCATTAGCGATCGCATCTGTAAACACATGAACAAAGATCACGGTGATGCCGTGCTTTTCTACGCTCAAGTTTACGGTAATATTACCGATGCAGAAACGGCTCAAATGCTCTTCATCGATCCCCAAGGCATGGATTTAGCCGTAGAAAAATTAGGGGAGAGTCAAACAATTAGAATACCTTTTGAGCGCACCCTAGAATCAGCCAAGGATGCCCATAATATCCTCGTTGAGATGCTAAAAGTTAATCAAACTACCCCTTGACAAAGCCCGATTTTGCGACTATCACCGAAAAAGACCAACCTAGAGAATTAGCCCATGAATCAGGTTAACAGTACGGGAATAAAAATACCCAAGTCTGGCTGGCGTTTACTGCCTTTTTTAGTCTTGGGTGTGCTAGTTTTTGCCTTTAATTCCTCCCTAGAATTAAATTATCTAGTTAAGGGTTATATTACTCTCTTGGAATTACAGGCAGGCATCGTGGTTTTATACTTTCTTTTGGCTAAATTAGGGAAATCTCAAAAATTATGAGAAATAGAACTATAGCGGCTTTACTAGCCTTTTTTCTCGGTTATCTTGGCATCCATAAATTTTATCTAGGGGAGAATTTAGCAGGTATTCTCTATCTACTTTTCTTCTGGACTTTTATCCCCGGCATCATTGCTTTTTTTGAATTTATTGGTTTAATCATCATGTCAGATCAAGCTTTTGATGCTAAATACAATCCTAACTATCTCCCCAGCAATACAGAGCGAAGACTGCCAGAATCAGGTCAGCAAAAAACCGCTACTTTACTCCAGCTTAAAAAGCTTTACGATCAGGGAATTATTACTGCTGAAGAATACGAAGAAAAACGCAGAAAATATTTAGATTCTCTTTAAAAAAATATGTCTAATCTCTCTCCTCGCCCTCCCGAATCTTCCGAGTGGATCTGGCTATCTTTAGTCCCAGTTTTTGGGGGGATTGCCATTGCTAATGCTGGCAAAAAAACTAATAACCAAAGTTGGTTATCCGTCGGCATTGCCTTGACAATTATCTCCCTTATTTTCCTTACACAAGAGTCTTTTATCGTAATTTGGTTTGCCCAAATCGGCCTGGGTTTATACATCCGTCAACAGCTTAATTCCCATCCAATAGCTTCGGCAAATAGAACCGATTCTAGACAGTCATCCTCTCCTCTTGAAAAAATTGATATTAACAGCTGTTCTACCAACGATCTGGTTCATAAATTAGGGCTGCCGATTGTCTATGCCAATGATATCGTTTCTGTCCGTAATGAAGGACATATTTTTACCCATTTAGAAGAATTACACTTCCTGGCTGGTTTACCGGAAAATTATCTCAAAAAACTGGAACCTTTGATTATCTTTGCCTACGATATTCGCCAAGAAGTTGACGTTTCTTGGCGTTGTTTAAATTACCACTCTGTTGAGGAATTAGTCAATCTCGGTCTTGACTTTTCCCTGGCCGATAAAATTGTCGCCGAAAGAGAAAAAAACGGTGTCTATCGTTCGGCCATCGAAGTGAGAAACCGGACAGGTATTCCCTTAAAATCCTATCAGCAATTGCTCTAATTAGCTTGATTCTAGTTATGGCTTGAATTGCTTTTCTATCAAAGACACGATCCAACTTCTAGGTAAAAAACGGGGCAGATTGACGATAATTTTATTAGCCAATTTACCTGCTACCACGTTGGGGCGTTTGTTTGCCAAGGCGGTTAAAGCCTCTTTTACTACCACTTCCGCCGAATCTAACCGGCCGTTTTTGCCCATAAAAGCCCTGGGAAATCGGGCCACCTCAAAAAAATTCGATTCCGTCGGACCGGGGCAAAGAGCGAGGATTTCAACGCCTTTGTCTTTATTTTCTGCCCAGAGAGACTCGCTAAAGCTGAGGACAAAGGCTTTTGTCGCCGCATAGACGGAAAGATAGGGCAGCGGTTGAAACCCAGCAATGGAAGCAACATTGATAATTGCCCCCCCAGCACCAGCAAGCATGGGACGGAGAAAATAGTGGCTTAATTCCACCAATACCAGATTATTTAACTGGATCATTTCTAACTGTCGGGCTAAATCCTGCTCGCTAAAAGCACCATAACCACCAAAACCGGCATTATTTACCAGTAAATCAACGTTGATTCCTTTTTGGTTCACCGTATCATATACTAGCTTTCCCGCTCCAGCAACGGTCAGATCTTGGACGATAACCGTCACTTTTACCCCGTATTGTTCCCCCAATTCCGCTGCTAATTGTTCTAGTTTATCCCTAGATCTAGCGACTAAAATTAGCTCCATTTGCCGTTGGGCAAGTTGACGGGCAAAGACGACACCGATACCGGTGGAAGCACCGGTAATGAGGGCTGTTTTCATAGAAGATCAACCAAAAATAGCTTTTTTGCTGGAATTGTACCACAATTACCCTTCCATTTACAGTTCTTAACTTGGCGGTCAAGGCATTTTTTCAACTCAGAATATATGTTAGGCTAGAAATAGAACAAAGGTCGAGGGAGGTGCAGAAATGACAGTTATAAGCTTCACTGATCAAGATATTGCCAAATATACCGCCGCTGATATTGCTTCTTTGGCCGAACGACTAGAAAAAGATGAGTATAGTAACCCCTTCGAGGCTTTGCGGGATTGGCACCTGTTGCGAGCGATCGCTTTTCAAAGGCAGGAATTAGCCGAACCTTATCTTTATCTGTTGGATCTAGAAGCCTACGATGAGGCTTAAAGTGGCTTCGTTAAACAAAACTTAACACAAATTACTGGGGGTGTGAGACTAGCACACCCATTATTTTTGATTATGGTATTCTCTGGCTGAAAAAAGCCCCTAGCTTTTTGCTCCTTATTTCCCTACTATCAATAACAAAGTATTTTTAGGCGATCGACTAAATTATGGGCAAACAATACAACGTTTATGGGATCGGTAACGCGCTCGTCGATATGGAATTTCAAGTCTCTCCTGAATTACTGCAAGAATTAGGCATCGATAAAGGAGTGATGACGCTGGTGGACGAAAATCGTCAAACCCAGTTGATGGAAAAATTGGCTCTTGATTGTAAACGCAGCGGTGGCGGATCGGCGGCGAATACCCTAGTAGCGATCGCTCAGTTGGGGGGTAGAGGTTTCTATTCCTGTAAAGTGGGCAATGACGAATTAGGTAAGTTTTATCTACAAGATCTGCGGGCCTGTGGTTTGCATACCAATGAACACGGCGGCGAAAAAGAGGTGGGAATCACGGGAAAATGTCTAGTTTTTGTGACTCCCGATGCCGATCGCACCATGAATACTTTTCTCGGCATCACTGGGGAAATTTCCGAACGGGAATTAGTACCTTCAGCGATCGCTAATGCCGATTATCTCTATCTCGAAGGTTATCTCGTCACCTCTCCCACTGCCAAAGCTGCCGCTATTAAAGGGCGAGAAATTGCTCAGGCTGCTGGAGTGAAAACCGCTTTATCCCTGTCGGATCCCAATATGGCGATCTTCTTCCGGGAGGGATTACTGGAAATGATCGGAACGGGGTTAGATTTAGTTTTCGCTAATGAGTCGGAAGCTTTGACTATTTCCGGCAGCGAGGAAATTGAGTCAGCGATCGCCTATTTTAAAACCATTGCCAAAGGATTCGCTATCACCCGGGGTGCCAGTGGTTCTTTGATCTATGATGGCGAAAATCTCCTGGAAATTGACCCCCATCCCGTACAGGCGATCGATACCGTCGGTGCAGGGGATATGTATGCAGGTGCGTTTCTCTACGGTATTACCCACGGTATGGGTTACAAAGGAGCGGGAAATCTCGCTTCTCTAGCGGCTGCCCGGGTAGTTTCTACTTTTGGGGCGCGTTTACAAACCGAGGAAATTAAATCCCTGCGCGATTCGATCGTTTTGGGATAGGTTTTGTCAGTGATCAGCTTTCAGTCATCGGGAGTCAGGTTTTTTCTCCCTGCTCCCTGCTCATAGTCTTAACGAGTAATTTAGATAGGGTTTGCTGAATAAATTTGAAATGTAGGCAAAGTAAGGGTTTTGGGGCTTTTCTCGCGAAACAGGTGCAAGATTTTGAGAGAATCGTCGTTCAAAACCTTGCGTCTTCATCGGCCCGCGTCCTGTAGGGGCGAAGCATTCGGGCAATAACCTATCGGTGAAAACGTAGATTTTCTATCCGAATGCTTCGCCCGTACTTATTCAGCAAACCCTAGATAGTCATACTAAATCCTGTTTAAAAGTTATAGGAGAGTGGGGAGAAGGGAGCGGGTTTTTCAAGTGGGATTGGGAGTTAATCATGCTATTAAAAACCGATTCAGTATAACGTTCCCCTTCAGCGGCGGCAAGTAACCTGGAACTCAATACCAACAGCTTTCAAACGTCCGCTGCAAGAGGGTTGTTGGGCTGCTTGGCAATTGACCCTGGATTATTAAGAAGTTGTGTGCTTGCTCAATATGCAAAATGACAAAGCTGCTCTGATATCAGCCCTCGCCCTCAAGTGCTGCTAGGGAGGGAATAGAGTAAAATTACCTCTAGCTCGAAGCCGATTGAGGTTACAGAGGTAAAACATATCTAAAACTTTGTGAAAATAATGACCAACTCTGAAATGATCACAGTTTCGGAGGCTTCAGAGGTATCAGGATATACACGTCAACACGTTAGGCTCCTTATTCGTCAAGGACTTATAAGCGCTCGTCGTGCAGGTGGGATCTGGTTAATTGAGGCCTCCAGCCTAAACAACTATATAGATGGCAACCCTAAACCAGGTCCCAAACCTGACAAAATATATGATTGACTTATGTTCCAAATGGAATATAATTACAGCAGAAGTTCAGATAAACCCTAAAGGTCAGCAGTGAATCACCTCGAAATTCTTCAATCTACCCCTAATGCTCAAATAGGAACGGGGAGGGAAAACCTCTTAATCAAAACAACAGGTAAGTTTTATACACCAAAATTCATTGGAGAACGCCTGGTCGATGCTGTCCTAACCGTTGCCTCTCGAACTAATTATTCTGGCGAAATATCTGTCATCGATCCATTTTGTGGTGACGGAAGACTAATTATATGGCTTCTGGAACGGATTTCAATTTTTCCTGGTCTTACAGAAAGACTATGGCGAATTGAAATATGGGATTGTGACGAGCAAGCAGTTATTAAAGCAAAACGGAGCATTCAACGAATTGCCAATCATGTTGGGATAAACTTCACGATCAGCGCATCTGTTCATGACAGTTTCACTTATACTACGTCTCAATTTAGACATCGATCACCTTGTATTGAATCTCAGTTTGATATTACAATTACCAATCCTCCTTGGGAGGTTATAAAGCCTGATCGCCGAGATATCAAAGCATTAGACGAGAAAACAGAATCAATCTATATTGATTCACTGAGGAAGTTCTCGGCAAAGCTTCAAAAGAACTTTCCAACATCAATGCCTCGGAAAATGTATTCAGGCTGGGGAATTAATCTTTCTCGTGTTGGATTGGAGGTCGCTATCCATTTGACTAAAAGTCATGGAATTATAGGTATTGTCTCGCCAGCATCTCTTCTTGGTGATCAAAACTCTGAATCACTGCGAAAGTGCTTACTAACAAATCATGCAGTTAAATATATCGATTATTTCCCTGCGGAAGCAAGACTTTTTGAAGGAGTTGATCAAAATTGTATTAATCTCACCATCCAAGTCAATAAGCCAGGGCAAAAAACTTTCATTTATAAATTTGACAAAGATTTACATTGTATTGAGTATCATCAAGAACTGAAGTTGCCTGAAGGCTTCTTAAAGTCAAATGGTTATGTTATCCCCATATCTTCTAATAAATCTCAACTCGATCAATTGCTAAGATTTTCAGTACTGAAAACTCTTGGTGATCTGCAAGGTGACTATGAAGGTCAATTGTGGACGGGACGAGAATTGGATGAGACAGGTCATACAAGCTATTTATCTCTAAAAGGATATTATCCCTTTCTCAAGGGTAAAATGATCGAGCGATTAACTAGTGTTAATCGGCCTCTCGTATTTATTAATCCAGATCGGGGTCTAAATATCCCTCTTTCAGTGAAGTATCCACGAATTGTTTGGCGAGATGTCAGCCGTCCTACTCAGAAAAGGAGAGTTCAAGCCACAATTATCCCGGCAAATTGGGTCACGGGTAATTCTCTTGGCGTGGCTCACTTCCGAACAAATAATATTTCAAAACTATACACCTTGCTTTGTATCATGTCATCTATACCTTTTGAGTTTCAGGTTCGCTCAATGCTTTCAACTGCTCATATATCCGTAGGAGTATTACGTAAAACTCGAATACCAGAAATCACTCCTGAATTGACTAAGAAGTTAGTGCCGTTGGCTGAACTGAGACTAGCTGGTGATTTAACCGCAGAACAAAAAATTGAGGTTATTGTTGCTCAAGCCTATGGTTTAACTAGGAGCGACTTAGCTGAGATAATACAGTCCTTTCCAAAAATAACGCAACAGGAGAGCCAAAATTTACTTGAGCATCAGCTATGGAGAGAATCATGATTCCAAATCATTACTCAGCACGACTCAGCGAACTTGATTTGGCAATGGCTATTCATATTCCCCCAGGGGGTAATTGGAAGAATATTCCAACATCTATACCTTCTCAACGGCTAGCCCAAATTCGGGAAAGCTATGCAAAAGGAGGAGGAAGTCGCTCTACCTACTATGGACGACTACGCCCAGATGCACCTGCTTATACGATTAATACCTATTTCGGTCGTCCTGGAAACGGCTGCCACCTCCATTACGATTATGCTGGTGGTCAGCACAGGGTTATCAGCCAGCGTGAAGCTGCAAGGCTCCAGAGCTTTCCAGATGACTTTGTTTTTTTGGGATCTCGCACAGCAATCAACACGCAAATTGGTAATGCTGTTCCACCACTTCTTGGATATCAGATTGCCTTACATTTGGGATCTCCAGGAATTTTTGTAGATCTCTTTTCAGGCGCAGGTGGGTTAGCCTTGGGATTTAAATGGGCTGGTTGGCTACCTGTTATAGCTAACGATATTGAGCGCATAGCCATTGAAACCTATGCTAAGAACGTTGACTCTTCTGTGATTGTTGGAGATATTCAAGACCCTGAAATTTCTTCAAAGATTTCCTCAATGGCTAATGTAGCAAGACAGCTAAATCCTGATGCTAAATTATTTGTTTTGGGAGGACCACCATGTCAAGGATTTTCTACAGCAGGTAATTCTAGATCAATGCAGGATGGGAGAAATTCACTGTTTAGAAATTATACGCAAATCATTACATTAATTAATCCTGATGGTTTCGTCTTTGAAAACGTTATGGGTTTGTTAAACATGGAACAAGGTCGTGTTTTTGAGCAAATTAAAATGGTTCTTGAATCTGTGACCGATCAACTTTCAGTCTGGAAACTTGACACAGCAAACTATGGAATCCCACAGCGGCGTAAACGAGTCATCTTGGTGGGATTAAAGCAACAGTTACAAATTCTTCCACCTCCTGTAGTCACAGGCGATTCAACTGAAAATGGTTTAATTGATCTTCCATCAGCAGTTACAACTTATGAAGCTCTTAGTGATCTGCCACCTCTGGAATCAAGTCAAGATGGGGAAAGCCTTGATTATATCTTTCCCCCTGCCACTGACTATCAAGAATTAATGCGAGGCTACATATCACCAGAGCAATATTTGAATGCCCTGCGAAAAAAAGCTGAAGCTTCCAAATCACGCAATATACAACTTTCTATGTTTTAATCTAGCTGTCTAGATTCAATTCACCTCGAACGTAGCGATCGCTGTTCCACTGATTACTCAATTCAACTGCTACTAAGTGCATCGCCTCAGTAATCCTTGTTTTAGCTTCAACAAAGTTCACTGGATGTTCTCTGGGGATACGCTCAACAATTGCACGAAAGCTTTCCTCTCCTTGAATCTCACTACTACTTGAGAGGAGTTTTGAAATTTGTTTATCTAGTTTTTGGATTTCTGACGAAGAACGTTCTAAAAATTCCAGAGCATCCACAATTTTGCCTTCAATTTGAGATGTAGTCACAACATAGGCATTGCGAGTTATCTTCCTAAAATAGTCTCGCAATGATTCAAATGCAACTCGACAGCGCCTAGCCTTCTGTTCCTCTACATATTTAGTTTCACGAGGAAGATAACTGATACGCTCAAACTGTGTAATGTGATTCTCGATATGAAGATTCACAAATTCAACTTTCTGCTCTGCATATTCAAGCTCTAGGAATGTTGCCAAAAATGTGAAGTGCCTTGCATCGTCAATTCTCTGCAAAACACTCATTAACGTGTGGCGGTTATCTCGAAGTATTTTACTTAATCTTAAAGCTGTTTCTTCGTCTAAGACATCGTTTTTGCGTAAATCCCATAGTGCCTTACTATGCCATGAAATTACAGTTTCTCCGGCTGCCTCAACTTTTCGTAAATGAACTACCTCTCGTAGAGACATTCGGTTGTTCTTAGCACTGTTACATCGTTTGCACAAAAGTTGAAATTCAGGTCTATGAGTAAATCCGAGCGATAGAGGACCAACATGATCGGCTGAACAAGGACCAGGGTGTCCATTAAAACATGATTCGCCACTAAAATCGGCGCGAATCCGACCCATCAATCGATCAGCAGCGATCCAATTTCCTTCAGTCCAATACTCAAAAACGCGCCGATCTGTTGTGTAAGCCCTCAAATTTGACTGACTGCGACCTTTATCAGCACTACTGCGGCAGCATAGATTAAACGAATGAAAACCATCAAAGCGATCAGGTGCGTTAGACATGGCACCAGGACTCAGGATACTTGGCTCTTGAGGCACATACTCTTTTTCTATCCAGTCTAACCAATCAGGCAAATTTGGCTCAAGGTTCGGTGGTACAATTTCACTCGTTTGTAAAAGATCTGGGAGATGTGAGAAAACCGAATCCCCAAAGACTTCCACTAACCGAGTTACTAAATCTGTAATTCTTTCAAATGGCTCAAGAGGAAAGCTTTCATCGACATAGCCCATCTTTATCAATCTTTTTAAGAAAGTACTAGATGGGTAAACGTACCTCAGTTCCATTACTCTCCCACATAGTTTGCAAGGCTTCTTGAGGGTAGGATGGATTTGCCTTGCTGTTCTGCTAATCCACTTGGCAGATTGAGGATCGATGCTTATTGAGACAGCTTTTCTACGCCACCACTCACGTCGCTTATGGTGAGTATCTTTGTATTCTCCTGAGCTTCGGTTTGAGGGAGCTTCCCACTGAATTTTATTTTCTTCATTGAAAGCATCTGGCATCCCTCTGTACGTTTCATGGTTTGCAATAAATTCCATGTAGCGAATAAAGTCTGGATGCCATGATTGACCTTTGCTACCATACTGTTGACTTTTTGACATGAGAACCTCCTAAAGATTTCTTGTTTCAATCACAAGATCCAAGGTTCCCTGATTAGCATGGGTTAAGTCAAGCTTTTAGTGTCTGGATAAGCTTCAATCGCTGCCTTATGAGCTACTGTCCTGAGGTACTGAACCCAAACTCATACAAATAACCCCCGCTACCGCCCTATCGATAACCTAAAGCAACCCAACTACATATTATAGGTCAACTTTCTCTATAACACTCTTGAAAGTAACAATATGTGGAAACTTTCTGTATAACACTCCATTTAGGCGCGATTGCCAGAACTTTTCCCTATATCACTCCCAAAAGCCTGTTAGCCAGATTAGCCTATTGCCAAAAACCTTGTTTAACTAAATTCCTGACAATTAGGCTCATTCTAGCGATGATTCTTCGATCTGACCGCACCCCTTGACAAAAATTTATAATTATTCGACCTTTAGCGATCGCTATCGGGGGATAGTTGTTTTTTGTTACAGCAGTGGGGAGAAGGGAGCAGATTTTTAAAGTTGGATTGGGGGTTAATCATGCTATTAAAAACCGATTCAGTATAAAGACCCCGTTATGCCGTGTCCCTACAGATAAACTTCAACGGCCCTAGCATTCATTCGCCGCGTCACGGAATGAAAATGCGTCTTGCGCCTTGATAATGGTTC
>NZ_CAIP01000182.1 GCF_000297435.1 Microcystis sp. T1-4
TTATAATTCCCAATTCCCAATTCATAATTTATAATTTATAATTTATAATTTATAATTTATAATTACCCAACCCCTAACCCGCTTTTTTACTTTTTCCCATGTCTCTAACTTTCCAAGCTGTTATCGCTAAATTAAATGAATTTTGGGCTGATCGCGGTTGTTTAGTTGCTCAACCCTATGATACAGAAAAAGGTGCAGGAACCATGAGTCCCCACACTTTTTTAAGAGCAATTGGTCCGGAACCTTGGGCTGTTGCCTATGTGGAACCCTGTCGTCGTCCTACGGATGGCCGTTATGGCGAAAATCCCAATCGTTTTCAGCATTACTATCAATATCAAGTCCTAATTAAACCCTCTCCCGATAATATTCAGGAAATCTATTTAGACTCCCTGCGGGTGTTAGGAATTAACCCAGAAGATCATGATATTCGCTTCGTGGAAGATAACTGGGAATCTCCCACCCTCGGCGCTTGGGGTGTGGGTTGGGAAGTGTGGTTAGATGGGATGGAAATCACCCAATTTACCTACTTTCAACAGTGTGGGGGTATCGATTGTCGTCCCGTGGCGATCGAAATTACCTACGGTTTAGAAAGATTAGCCATGTATCTGCAAGATGTGGAGGCAATTAATAAAATTCAATGGAATGAAAATATCCTCTACGGTGATATTTTTCTGCAAAATGAAATCGAACAATGTACCTACAATTTTGAGGCTTCTAATCCTGAGTTATTGTTTAGTTTATTCAGTTTATATGAACAGGAAGCTAAACAATTAATCGATCGCTCTCTGGTGATTCCCAGTCTAGATTATGTTCTCAAATGTTCCCATACTTTTAATTTACTCGATGCTAGAGGTGTGATTGCTGTAGCTGAAAGAACCCGTTATATCGGCAGAATTCGCCATTTAGCGCGACAGGTTGCTCAATTGTATTTACAGCAACGAGAAGCTTTAGGTTTTCCCCTACAAACGGTTTAGCGATCGGGGGCATCTCAATTGTGGCGATGCACCCTTAACAAGTGTACTGGCCTTCTTTTAATAACCTCTTTTTATGCTAAATCCTATCTAAAAGTTATGGGAGAGTGGGGAGAAAAAATTCCTAACTTGGGAGTTAATCAGACTATTAAAAACGGATTTGGTATCAGAAAGAGTTTCTAAGAAAAAAAGATGTTAGCACTAACATCTTTTTGGCATTTTTTACAATTTAACTTCAATATCAACCCCGGCGGGTAAATCTAATTTCATCAAAGCATCGATTGTCTTAGAAGAGGGTTGGTAAATATCAATAATGCGGCGATGGGTGCGGGTTTCAAAATGTTCACGGGAGTCCTTGTCAACGTGAGGGGAACGCAGGACACAATAAATCTTTCTTTTTGTCGGTAGGGGAATCGGTCCGATCGCTGTGGCGTTAGTTCTATTGGCAGTATCGACAATCTTCTCACAGGAAGTATCGAGTAAGCGCCGGTCAAAAGCTTTCAAACGAATGCGAATTTTCTGTTGTTGTAACGTAGCCATAATTTCACCTATTGCAATTGTCAAGGTACAAGATCAAGACAGTAACGGAGCAGCTTTTAAATTCACTGCCCCGTTAATTAGTAGATTAGCCTACTTGATAATTTTCGAGATAACGCCAGAACCGATGGTGCGACCACCTTCGCGAATAGCGAAGCGCATACCCTGTTCAATAGCGATCGGGTTGATCAGTTCCACGGTCATTTTGATCCGGTCTCCCGGCATGACCATTTCTACAGTGCTGCCATCGTCGGCGGTGTAGTCTTGGATCGTGCCAGTTACGTCGGTTGTCCGTACATAGAACTGAGGACGATAGTTTTTAAAGAAAGGAGTGTGACGACCACCCTCTGCTTGAGTTAACACATACACCTCACCTTCAAACTGGGTGTGGGGTTTGATTGTATTCGGTTTAGCGATCACCATGCCGCGCTCGATGTCGGTTTTTTGGATACCACGCAGGAGGATACCAGCGTTGTCACCGGCCATCCCTTGATCAAGACTTTTCTTGAACATTTCGATCCCGGTGACGGTGGTGGGGCGAGTTTCTCTGATCCCGACCAATTCCACGTTATCACCCACTTTCACAATACCGCGTTCGATCCGACCGGTAGCCACCGTCCCCCGACCAGTAATCGAGAATACGTCTTCTACCGCCATCAGGAAGGGTTTATCGATCGCCCGTTCAGGGGTGGGGATATAGCTATCTACCGCTTCCATCAATTCATAGATCGCATTTACCCACTCGTTGTCGCCTTTTTTGGCCTTGGGATTTTTGGTCATGTAGTCGAGGGCTTCTTTCGCAGAACCGGCAATAATGGGGATATCGTCGCCGGGGAAGTCGTAACTGGTGAGAAGTTCGCGCACTTCCAGTTCCACCAGTTCCAGTAATTCCTCATCGTCCACCATATCTTTTTTGTTGAGGAAGACCACCAGGTTAGGTACCCCCACCTGACGAGCCAACAGGATATGTTCCCGGGTTTGGGGCATCGGGCCATCAGCGGCCGAGACCACGAGAATACCACCGTCCATCTGTGCCGCACCGGTGATCATGTTTTTTACATAGTCGGCGTGGCCAGGGCAGTCCACGTGTGCATAGTGGCGACTGGCGGTTTCGTACTCAACGTGAGCGGTGTTGATGGTGATCCCGCGGGCTTTTTCTTCGGGAGCGGCATCGATTTCATCGTATTTTTTAGCTTGGGCATTACCCAGAGCCGCTAGGGTCATCGTGATAGCGGCGGTGAGGGTAGTTTTGCCGTGGTCAACGTGACCGATCGTACCGATGTTAACGTGGGGTTTCGTCCGTTCAAATTTAGCGCGTGCCATTTACTTTCTGTTCCTTTGTTTTTTTTTCTTCTTCAGGTGGGTGAACATTAATCAGTCACCGGAGATCAGTTTTAAGTTAGCAGTTATTAGGGTTGACCGATCAAATTTAAATGATCGGTTTGTCTTCACTGCTCACTGCTCACCGGTCACTGATTAGCCGTTCCCTTTACTTTTGGTGATAATCGCCTCGGCCACGTTGCGGGGGACTTCTTCGTAATGGCTAAATTCCATGGTGAAGATGCCCCGTCCTTGGGTTTTGGAGCGAATATCAGTGGCGTAACCAAACATTTCCGCTAGGGGGACTTTAGCGGAGACTTTGGCGATGCCGGCCTCGGTTTCTTGACCTTCGATTTGTCCCCGACGGGAGTTAAGATCACCGATGACGTTACCGATGAAGTCTTCGGGTACTTCCACCTCGACCTTCATCATCGGTTCTAGGAGAACGGGGGTAGCTTTCATCACCGCTTCTTTGATCGCCATGGAACCGGCAATCTTAAAGGCCATCTCGGAGGAGTCCACATCGTGGAAAGAACCATCCACAAGGGTTGCTTTCAGGTCGATGACGGGATAACCCGCAACGATCCCCGATTCGCAAGCTTCTTTCATCCCTTGTTCTGACGGGTTGATGTATTCTTTGGGGATAGCACCACCGACAATTTTGGAGACGAAGACAAAGCCAGATCCTGGTTCACCCGGTTCGAGTTCGATGACGACGTGGCCGTACTGTCCTTTACCGCCACTTTGACGGATAAATTTACCCTCGGCCCGTACAGGTTTCCGCACAGTTTCCCGATAGGCAACTTGGGGAGCGCCCACGGTTGCTTCGACTTTGTATTCCCGCAGCATCCGATCGACGAGGATTTCTAGGTGCAGTTCTCCCATCCCGGCGATTACCGTTTGATTGGTTTCGGGATCAACTTTGACCCGGAAGGTGGGATCCTCATCGGAGAGAGCTTGCAGAGCTTTGCTGAGTTTCTCGATGTCCTGTTTGGTTTTCGGTTCCACCGCCACGGAGATCACCGGTTCGGGGATAAAGAGGGATTCTAGAATAATCGGGTTCTTATCATCACAGAGGGTATCCCCGGTAATGGTGTTTTTCAGTCCGATCGCCGCTCCTAGATCACCGGCGCGCAGTTCATCCACTTCGATCCGTTCGTTGGATTTGAGGACGATCAGGCGAGCGATCCGTTCTTTGGTTCCTTTGGTGGAGTTGTAGGCGTAGCTGCCTTTGGCTAACACACCGGAATAGACCCGCAGGAAGGTTAAACGACCGAAGGGATCGGCCATGATTTTGAAGGCCAGAGCAGAGAAGGGCGCATCGTCCTTAGCCTCCCGGATTGCCTCGCTGCCATCGGGAAGAATCCCTTTAACGGCGGCTACTTCCGAGGGTGAGGGTAGGTAATCGACGACAGCATCGAGGAGCAGTTGTACCCCTTTGTTTTTGAAAGCCGAGCCGCAGAGGACGGGAACAATTGTACCAGCAATCGTCCCTTCCCTGAGACCGCGTTTGATTTCGGCTTCGGTGAGTTCTTCACCTTCTAGATATTTTTCTAGGAGTTCTTCATCCGCTTCCGCTACAGCCTCCACCAGCTGCACGCGGAATTCTTCGGCCTTTTTCAATAAGTCTTCGGGAATGTCGGTTTCTTCTATGTCTTTCCCTAGATCGTCCTTATATATATAGGCGCGCATCTTGACGAGATCAACGATCCCGCTCAGTTCGCTTTCTGCGCCGATCGGCATTTGGATGGGAACGGCGTTAGCTCTGAGGCGATCTCTTAATTGTTCGTAAACTTTGAAGAAGTTCGCTCCCGTTCTGTCCATTTTGTTGATAAAGGCAATCCGGGGTACTTTGTACCGATCGGCTTGTCTCCAGACGGTTTCCGACTGGGGTTGTACACCACCAACAGAGCAGAAAACTGCCACCACGCCATCGAGTACCCGCATGGAACGTTCCACTTCAATGGTGAAATCGACGTGGCCAGGGGTGTCAATGATGTTGATGCGATGATCTTGCCAACTGGTACTGATGGCGGCGGCGGTGATGGTGATTCCTCGCTCCCGTTCCTGTTCCATCCAGTCGGTAATTGCCGTTCCGTCGTGGACTTCGCCCAGTTTATGAGCGACTCCCGTGTAGAACAGGATTCTTTCTGTTGTCGTTGTTTTGCCCGCATCTATATGAGCGGCGATTCCGATGTTTCGCACTCTCTCTAGCGGGATAGTCCGTGCCACAGCAACCTCCTTGCTTTGCTTGCCAGTGATGGGATTTTGTTCTAGGATTTTTTACACTATTTACAATTCTATACTTTTCTTGACAGTTTTTTGGCGGCAGCGGTGTGATCCACCGCCCTTAAAGTATCTTTAAAGTATCTTTCTTAGTAACGATAGTGGGCAAAGGCTTTGTTTGCCTCTGCCATCCGGTGGGTTTCTTCCCGTTTTTTGATTGTGCCGCCGGTTTCATTGGCTGCGTCCATGATCTCGTTGGCTAGTTTACCTGCCATGGTTTTGCCGCCTCTGGTTCTGGCATAATGGACTAACCAACGTAGTGCCAATGTGCTACCACGGTTGCTGCGCACTTCCATCGGCACTTGATAGGTGGCTCCACCGACCCGGCGGGCTTTCACTTCCACTAGGGGGGTGGCGTTTTTAACGGCTTTTTCAAATACTTCTAGGGGTTCTTGACCGGTACGTTCGCCGACGGTTTTCAGGGCATCGTAAACGATGTTAGCGGCCAAGGATTTTTTGCCCGATCGCATGATCCGGCGGATGGTCATGCTGACTAAACAGCTATTGTAAACGGGATCGGGGGGAATAGGACGTTTTTTGACGTTTTTACGGCGAGACATCGGAATATTCCTGAATTTTCTAGGTTAACTTTAACTTTTGCTTGACAGTCGGATGATTACAGCCCATCTCAAACCCTCTCCTGCGAGTCTTCAGTCTCTTGGGTTAACTTTGACCGACTCGGTGGGAGTATTTTTTTGGTTAATCAATTCCCTGTTTATTTAGCGGCGGGTTTGGGGCGTTTGGTTCCGTACTTAGACCGCGCCTTTTGACGGTTTTTCACCCCGGTGGCATCGAGGGTGCCGCGAATGATGTGATATCTGACTCCGGGTAGATCTTTGACCCGACCGCCCCGAATCAGGACGACCGAGTGTTCTTGCAGGTTATGACCGATGCCCGGTATGTAGGCTGTCACCTCAAATCCAGAGGTCAAACGTACCCTAGCGACTTTCCGCAGGGCTGAGTTGGGTTTTTTCGGTGTGGTGGTATATACTCTTGTACAAACTCCCCGGCGTTGGGGGCATTGTTTGAGGGCGGGAGATTTGGTTTTTCTTTTCGCTTTGGATCTTTCGTCGCGTATTAATTGCTGAATGGTGGGCATGATAGGGCTGTATCTAAGGTTACTCTGAACTCCTATTACCGAAGGTCAAATCGTTGACAAAAGGTCATTATAGCAAATTGTTGCTGTTGTTGTCAAGTCCGCGATTGTGCTTTTCTCCGGTTTAGATGTTAGAGATTGTCTTTTTCTTGGGCGGCGGCGGCACTCAATTCGGGCGTTATTAGGCGATAAAATTACAGCTTCGTTGTTTTGGCTTGATGGTGCAATTTTAGCGATAATTATCACCTGATTAATCGGCCAATGTCTGAAAAGCTGTCTCTAGCTAACCTCATTTTCAGAACTGGTGTCTAGACTATTAGCTCTTAACGATATATTTAGAGCGTTTGTACTGGATGCGACCCAGGTGTGCTGCCATAAAATATTGTTAACCTTTGAGGTTAACAATATTACAAGGGTCATCTACAATGGATATTGTATTTAAGGAAAAAAAATTTGAGAACGAATGCAATAGCCAAAAACTACTGAAAAAACAGTATGGAGAGAAGATGGCTAAGAAAATCAGGCAAAGACTCGACGACTTAAAAGCAGTTATTGTCCTGGAGGAAATGCGATCGCTGCTGGGACGTTGCCACGAATTGTTACATAACCGTGCTGGACAACTATCTCTAGATTTAGTTCATCCTCTCAGACTAATTTTTGAGCCGGCTAATATACCGATTCCTCAAAAAGCAGACGGGGGAATTGATTGGCAGAAAGTAACCGCAGTCGTAATTATTGGCATAGATGACACCCTTGACTAATACTATTGAGAACAGATATGCACCGGATTTTATTTCTCCACCGGGAGAAACCCTTGCCGAAATCCTAGAAGAAAGAAATATGTCTCAATCGGAACTAGCCCAACGCATGGGCAGACCAAAAAAGACTATCAATGAGATCATAAAAGGTAAAGCGGAGATTACTATCGATACCGCCTTACAGATAGAGTTAGTGTTAGGAACTCCCGCCAGTTTCTGGATAGAGCGCGAAAGACTTTATCGGGAATATTTAGCGAGAAAAAATGAGAATCAAAGATTAAAAGGTTATTTAAGTAGGTAGGCACAATTATTTGTAGGATGGGTTAGCGGTAGCGTAACCCATGCGGGCGTTGGGTTTCATGCTTCAACCCAACCTACGTTCATTTTATATTTAATTCCACCCACCTACTTAGGCTGGTTAAAACAAATTCCTTATCGCCAGATGACTGAATTAGGCTGGCTCAAGTTTGATGAGGATAAAATAGAGCAATTACGAGAGAGCTTGAATTTTTTTGCCGTTGTCTCCCCTGAGAAATGGGAGGAGATTTGGGGGATAAATTTATCGATTGATTTTAGAAAGTCTCAAGCATTTGATAGCGATCGAGGGGCAATAACGGCATGGTTGCGTCAAGGAGAAATAGAAGCATCGAAAATTAATTGTGCTGATTACAACGAGTTGAAATTCAGAGATGCCTTGCGACAAATTCGTTCGTTAACTATTAAGTCTATCGAGGTATTTCAACCGCAAATGATCGAGCTTTGTGCGGCAGCGGGGGTTGCCTTAGCCTTTGTCCCTGAACTTCCGAAAACAAGGGTACACGGTGCTACCCGTTGGTTAGGTTCTCACAGAGCTTTAATTCAATTGAGCGATCGATACAAAACAAATGATCATTTTTGGTTTTCTTTTTTTCATGAAGCTGGTCATATTTTATTACATGGGAAACGAACTTTATTTTTAGAGGGGCAAGATATTCAAGATACAATTAAAGAAAAAGAGGCGGATGTTTTTGCGGCTAATTTCTTAATTGATCCTGGAGATTGGCAGAGATTTATCGCCAATAATTCTCTGAATAGAAAAGCTATTAATCAATTTGCCGAACAACTAGGGATACACCCTGGTATTATTGTTGGTAGAATGCAACATGAGCAAATTACTTCTTATCAAAACTATAATGATCTTAAGGAGAAATATTGTCTAAATACGCAGAATTCCTTTTTGGTATTGACGAGTGACTCCCCAAAAGGAAAACTTCCTATCTCACCATTAAGATAACTGCTGTAAGCGGAGATTACTAAGGATAAATTTGGCAATCATTGACAAAATTATCCTTAGAGACAGGAAATTGCGATAAAATCAAAAAAAGTCAGGGAGAGGACAGCTATGCTCGATCTTGCGAAATTAGCGGCAAAAATGCCAGGAATCAGTCAACATTTTCAACAGGAAGTGACAGCTAGTCGCGAGCGCGTGCAACGGGCTAAAATTCTTTTAGAACAGGCTCAACAGCAACAGGAAAAACTGCTAGAACTCTATCATAACTGGCACGATCGCCTAATTTTCTCCGTTGCACTACCGATCGAACCTCTCGACACCCGGGTTAGTATCCTTCCCGCTCCCGAAAGTCATAGCGTTTTTGCCACGGATGGTTCCCAAATTGCCCCTTCTCACCACGAAATCGCCTACTGTTATCTAATTAATATCGGTAGGATTATGTTGCACTATGGTCAAAATTTGCACCCTCTCCTCGATAGCATTCCCGAAGTCTATTACAAATCAGAAGACCTCTACATTTCTAAACAGTGGGGTATTCGCGTCGATGAGTGGATGAGTTATCGTCGCACGGTATTAGAAAGCCAAATGTTAGCAGAAATGGCTACTCGTTGGGTAAAACCCCCCGGCGCCCATTATGAACCAAATTTAGCCCTTGTGGATGGTTCTTTGATCTATTGGTTTATCGATAGTCTCCCCCCGGAAGCAAAGGATTTAATTTTGCCACCGATTTTTCAGTCTTGGGACGATTTGCGAGGGGCTAAAATCCCGCTTATAGGTTATATTAGTGCTTCTCGTAGCACGGAAGGCTTAAATTTCCTGCGTTTACAATCTTGTCCCCATGATAGTCCCAATTGCTTGATCAATTGCGGTGATTTAGACCCAGAAAAAACCCCTTGTCGCGTTGTCGATCCTCTCCGGGATGCTTCTCTCTGGGGTTATTTATTGGAACCGGGGCAAAGAAGTCCTTTTTGGCGCAGTTCTTTGAAAATACTCGATCTTTATGGGGATGAACACCGCATTTACTTCTGTTATCTCCATGTGGGGACGGAAATCGCTAGGGTAGAGGTTCCTGCTTGGGTGGTGGAGGAGGGAGAATTACTCGATCGCTCTTTAAGTATTTTACTGGCCCAGGTGTTAAAAGGTTATGGTTATCCGATCGCCTTAGCGGAAGCGCACAATTTAGCGGTGATTAAAGGTGGAGATCGCTTGCGTTTTTTTGCCCTTTTGGAACAACAGATGATTAAAGTCGGTTTACAGGATGTGGGAACATCTTATAAGGAAGCGAGAAAGCGCAGTAGTATCGCTTAATTGAGGAGGCAGCAGATGGGGAGTGGTTATACTAAATCCAGTTATTGCATGAGTGCCTCTCTTGATATGTAGCCCATACTCAACGGATTTAGTATTACCTGCGATTTTATCACTCAATCCAAGCCTTTGGAGGGTTCTACCCCCCAAAGCCCTAGGGTTGATTCATTTAAATTAAGCAGGGCTTGCTGAATAATGGTAAAACCCTTTTAAAATAAGGCTTTTGACCTGTTAAAATCCGATGTTCATGCTGCGAAAATAGGATTGGGACATTCAAAAACCTTGCATTATTCTTCTTTTAGTCCACAAATTGGTACAAAAAGCAGGGCAACAAAGCCTGAAACGACCGACGACTGGCTACTGACTCCTGATACTAAATCTGGTTATTAAAAACTGATTATCTATTACCTCTTTTGCCTATTGCCTATTGCATGAGTGCCTGTCCTCATAAGTAGCCCATACTCAACGGATTTAGTATAACCTATCGCTGAAACCGTAGATTTTCTATCCGAATGCCTCGCCCTTATTTTTTCAGTAAACCCTAATTATTAACCCTAATTGGTTCCGTTTAAAAGTTGAGAACGAAGCAAATCGATCGCATCTAAATAACTTGGCATCGGTTCATCACCCAACAGGCAAGCACTGCGATCCACGCTAATCATATCATCACCCCAAAACACTTGACCGAGAGGAATAGATTTTCCTCGATCCGGTCGCCAATTGCTACTAAAATATTTGAGATTGGCGTCCACCACTGCCCCATCAAAAAGATGACCGATACAAAAATAAACATCCTGTAAAATTAGTGGTACGGAGGGGCGATGTAATTGCCCCCGCGAGTTAGGACTACGGGCTTTATAATGACTACGGGGAAAGAGTCCATAGAGATTTTTTAAAGAAGCAGAAATCAGGGGTTCATCCTTTAAATGGGTGCGTTTTAAGGTTCCAATCGTGATCCGACAATCCACTTCTTCGATAATTTTAGGGGCAAACATCGAGGAAAAACGGACAGGAAAAGGGGAAAGATTCGGATATTCTTGCTGTGGTAAACTATCAGCATCAAGAATGGTTATTCCGGGATCAATAATAGATTTTACTCCCAAAATATCGATAATTTCTCTCAAAGAAATAGCAGAACAAACTCCCTCGATCAAGATAATTTCTGCCGTGGTATTTGCCCCTCTTAATCCCCGCAAAACTTGACTTAATACCGGCAGACTAACCGTTACTGGTGGTGGCACAGGATAACCTAAATTCGGTTTAATTAAAATACGTTTAGCTG
The DNA here is from genome assembly GCF_000297435.1 of Microcystis sp. T1-4. Taxonomy (GTDB): domain Bacteria; phylum Cyanobacteriota; class Cyanobacteriia; order Cyanobacteriales; family Microcystaceae; genus Microcystis. The sequence continues at coordinate 10,826 of NZ_CAIP01000182.1, forward strand.
TGATAGCTGCCGGGGGAGGTTGATAAACAAAATCCGCCATAGCTGAATTTTTTACCCCGGCATTAATTGAGGATTGTGTAATCATAGAAAGGAAAATAAATCAATGGGAAACTGACAGATTAGCCAGATCATTTAGGGAATTTACCTGCTGTAAAGCTTGCCAGATTACCCCAGAATCGGCCCCAGGAAAATGGCTATTTTCACTAATATAACGCTTCCAGGCTTTAGTTCCGGGCTGACCGGCAAAAAGCTGTAAAAGATGTTTGCTGATCTGGTGTAATTTATAACCTTTACTCACCCACTCATCGATGTAGGGAAGCATTTTTTTGATTACTTCTTCCCGGGTAGGAGGAGTAACCGATTTCCCATAAAAATCTCGATCAACTGTGGCAAATAAATAGGGATTATCGTAGGCTGCCCGACCGATCATGACCGCATCTACTAATTGTAAATGTTGTCTAGCCTGTTCTAAATTAATGATACCGCCATTAATTTCAATAAACAAATGGGGAAACTGATTTTTTAGGCGATAAACATCATCATAACGTAAGGGGGGGACGGTGCGATTTTCCTTGGGACTTAATCCCTGTAACCAAGCTTTGCGTGCGTGGATGGTAAAACGTTGACAACCGGCATCTGCGACAATACGGACAAAATTGGCCATATTTTCGTAACTATCCTGATGATCAATGCCAATTCTCTGTTTTACAGTCACGGGAATCGATACAGCTTGATTCATTGCCGATATTCCCCTCGCTACTAATTCCGGGTTAGCCATCAAACAAGCTCCGAAATTGCCCTCTTTTACCCTGGAACTAGGACAACCCACATTGAGATTTACCTCGTCATAACCCATATCTTCGGCTATTTTAGCGCATTCTGCCAAAAGATAGGGATTATCACCCCCTAACTGCAAAGCGAGAGGTTTTTCTGCTAGGGAGAACCCCAGCAGCTTATAGCGATCGCCGTGTTTAATCGCCATCGTCGTGATCATTTCCGTGTAGAGAAGGGGACGACGGCTAATTTGTCGCAAAAAATAGCGAAAATGGCGATCGGTATAATCCATCATCGGAGCCACACTTAAAATATTGCCCATCTTTCCCTTGATTTTCTCCTTCAGGGTAGCCATCGATCCGCTGATCGGGACATTCTCCGGGGAAACCCACAGAATAACCGGTCTTCCTCTCAAGATATTTTAAAGCCTTTTGGTAAGTAGGTAGGCGTTAAAAATTATCAGACACCACCCTGATCAAGGGGGGACTAAGGGTAGGGTTGATTCATGAATCAACCCTACTATGAATCAACCCTAGGACTAAGGGGGGATCGAACCTAAAATCTATTTTTAATTTAATTATAACCAGCTACTTAAGTTGACTATCTAAATTATTGGTTAAGACTGCACCGGAGAAAGGAGAAGGGGACTTTTTTGACTTACCTCCGTGGCATATTTGCCCCTTTAATCGTGTCGCGGATGACGATTTTTTGTTCTTTGGAATAACCGGCAAAAGAACGAGTAGCAAGTAACTCGATTTCTATTCCCGTACCCGATCGCAAGGATTCCACAGGTAAGGGTAATTGACCGATATCCAGAATAAATTGATTGCCCTCCTGTCGGACTAAATTAGCGGGCATATCTCCTTCATAGCGAGTGACAAAATCAGTTCTGGGACTGGTTTGCAGGTCGTCTGCTTGCCAACGAGTGACACGATAACGCACTTTAAATTTAGTGCCGATTAAATTCGATTGGGAAGCTTTATCTTCAAGAAAAAGCCTTAAATCAGTACCATTTCCTGTGATACCTTTTGCTTCTAATTGGGTGACATCTCGTTCAAAAACAGCATTATAAACGACAAATTCCGTAACATTATTGCGTTTTTGAGTGGTTCCCTCAATCCAGAGGTCACTGGGGACAGTTACCTTCATTTCCTTTTGATCATCGAGGGTTAAAGTAAAACGCTGATTAGCAAACCGGTTAAACTCCTGGGGCGCATTCCAAATTAAAATAAAAGAACGTTCCGATCGATCTACTAAAATCCGATATTGATCATCGATCAGGGAACCGGGGGCAAATAAAGACACTGCCCCGGTGCGAGTTTCCCAAATATTTTTAGAGAGAATATAACCCCGTTCTTTTAACTCCGCCAGGGGAACAGTTGCGCTCGGTTGATCGGCAGTTAAAGGGCGATCGATTTGAATTAAAGTTAACTGTCCTAAACGACCCTCGCGACCGTTACGACCACTATTACCCGTCGCCCCATCCAGACCATCCTGACAGCTAAATTCTCTGGTGGTACAGCTATAATTGGCATCTCCCGGCCTACCGCTGCAGGTTTGAATTGTCCAGAAAGGTTGAGAACAGCGACAACCCTTGCCCCCCTGGCCTCCTTGACCCCCAAAACCCCCGGCGCCTCCGGCCGCATTGACCGTTACTTGTCTTAAAAAATCTAAATTAGTGGCATAGAGGGTTAAAGCGCCGCCATTACCGCCATCACCACCATTACCCCCATTGCCACCGTTACCACCACCGGCGGCCTGGAGATTTCGTGTGACGTTGCTCGGTTGACCGCTACAGTTGCCATCGCTGCCATTGCCGCCATTTTCACCATTGACCCCTTTTTGTCCTGAAATATCGAGTTTTAGGGGAGAACCATCGAGAAAAAGGGTTAAACTGTCACTATTTCTGCCTTGGCCGCCAACTTTGCCAGCTTTTCCGCTTTGGCCCTGTTTACCGAAAGTTTGTACATCGGAACCTTGGGCTAACCAAGAACAGCGATCGCCCGTCACCGTGGCGGGCATTAGGTACGGTAAAGGGAGAAAAAAGGTGAATACTAATGATTTAGCCCAAAAATTCATAATTTTAGCCAATTTATCCCCAAAGATTCCCATCGATTCCCTCTTGATGACTTTTAGATCTAGATTTTTGTTTCCCCTCTATCAATAAGGTGCGCTATCATCCTACACTTACTTTGAGAAGGAAACAGCCAATCGCGAGGGTTACGCGCGTGAAAAAAGTATTAGCTATTATCTTAGGTGGCGGGGCCGGAACTCGCCTTTATCCGTTAACGAAACTGCGGGCCAAACCTGCCGTCCCCCTAGCGGGAAAATATCGCCTAATCGATATTCCCGTCAGCAATTGTATTAACTCCCAGATTGACAAAATCTATGTGTTGACGCAATTTAATTCCGCTTCTCTCAATCGTCACCTCAATCGTACCTATAATTTTACGGGTTTTAGTGATGGTTTCGTGGAAGTTTTGGCCGCTCAACAAACCATGGAAAATCCTCAATGGTTCCAAGGCACGGCCGACGCAGTACGACAGTATATTTGGACGATGAAGGATTGGGATATCGATGAATATCTGATTCTCTCGGGAGATCATCTCTATCGCATGGACTACAGCAAGTTCATCGAACGCCATCGGGAAACCAACGCCGATATCACTTTATCGGTGGTTCCCATCGATGAACGTCGGGCCTCCGCTTTTGGGGTGATGAAAATTAATGATTCGGGGCGAATTGTCGATTTTTATGAGAAACCCAAAGGGGCAGAATTGGAAAGAATGCGGGTAGATACGACGATTTTAGGCTTAAGTCCCGACCAAGCTCGCCAAAGTCCCTACATCGCTTCCATGGGAATTTATGTCTTTAAAAAGAATGTTTTAATCGATCTGCTCGATGCCAATAAAGAACAGACCGATTTCGGCAAGGAAATTATTCCCTCGGCGGCTAAAGACTACAATCTTCAGGCTTATTTATTTAAGGGTTACTGGGAAGATATCGGGACGATTGAAGCCTTTTATGAGTCTAATCTCGCCCTGACTCAACAACCCAATCCCGCCTTTAGTTTCTACGACGAAAAAGCACCCATCTATACCCGTTCTCGCTATCTGCCACCCACAAAAATGCTCAATTGTACGGTGACAGAATCGATGATTTCTGAAGGTTGTATTCTCAAAGAATCTCGCATCCATCACTCGATTTTAGGTATTCGTAGTCGAGTTGGCAAAGACTGCTCGATCGAGGATACAATGCTGATGGGAGCCGACTTTTATGAGTCTTTCCCCGAACGGGAAAGTCTGATCGGAAATGCCAAAATTCCCGTGGGTATCGGTCCCGGTTCCACTATTCGTCGGGCAATTGTGGACAAAAATGCTCGCATTGGTTCCAATGTTTTAATTGTTAACAAAGATCGTGTGGAAGAAGCTAATCGCGAAGATTTAGGTTTCTATGTTCGCAGCGGCATCGTGGTTATTTTCAAAAATGCCACTATTCCCGACGGCACGGTAATTTAATCTATCAGTTATCAGTTATCAGTTATCAGTTATCAGTTATCAGTTATCAGTTATCAGTTATCAGCTTTTATTTATCCGATTAATTAGCCATTTTTCTAGTTATTATCGCTTGGATATAGCCGCAGGCTGATGGCTTCAGCTAATTACCTAGACAATTCCCTTGAAACCATAAGTAGCTGGTTATAATTAAATTAAAAATGGATTTTAGGTTCGATCCCCCCTGCA
>NZ_CAIP01000181.1 GCF_000297435.1 Microcystis sp. T1-4
TATATGTGAAAGACCCGGAATTGACATTAGCCATAGCGGGACCATTCATAGCATCGTATACGAAATAATAATGATCACCCATCCCCATCAGCGCAACATCATCCACCGCCTCGGCCCCAATGGTACCCGAGACGAACGTAACTTTTTTGTCCCCTTCAATAAGAGGAGTTCCGCTCGTCCAATCCGCCCAACTTAACATCGCGGCACTGGCACTGGTAGCGGTAAGCACTGCGCCGGCGAGAACCCCAATGGCTAGAGAGCCAGAAGCAAAAGTTTTGGTTAATTTGTTGGTTGTCATCATAACTGAATCATCCAGCGTTAATTGTGTGTACTATAGCCATAAAAAGAGGTTAAACAATCGTTAAGCTTGCTGATACCCTTTTATTTGACCTAACACAATTATAGCGAAACTCTTCAACAAAAAACAAATGTTTTAGAACAGGGTGAGCGCATCTCAAATGCTATTGACCATTGGACTATTTTGTTATTTGCTTGCTGTGTGGGCATTTCAAGTGATACCAGTCAATCAAAATAGTTAGTAATTCTTAATATTTGGTCGATTTTTGCTTAACAATTGAGATGGCAAATTCTCCTCAAATATTCCTGAATCCCCCTCTGGGTAAGCAACTCACATAAATCAAGTTCATTTTGTTAAGGATTGTTAAGATGCGCTTCGCTTACCCTGTGTTTTAGAAAATTATTTTTCGACAATACCTATATATTTTTGTCCAATTTACAGCAGTTCTCCCCGAATATAATTACCCAAAAGTTTATAAATATACCCAAGCTTTTTGGTGAAAGTTGGACAAATAAACAGGCTCTACTTAAAAAAAATCTCTCAATTCGTTACAAAACTTAATCAAGAGAGGTACAATATATAAAACTTAACAGTTTTGACAGTCAAAACTGTAGTTCGATGGCAATCAACTCCCTAACGGGGAAAACGGGGGGAAGGCAATTCATCCCCACAGCAAGGTCTTTTTAGTCCCCTAAAAATGTCACCCCAAAACCCCCGGACAAACTCAGGTTTTAGAAAGACCAAAAATCCCGTTTAATATCTCTATCTAAAGAGGTATGACTAATTTTCCTAAATCATCTATAGTTGCTGGTGTAGGGCAATGGCAGTATAAAAGTGGACAACTGACTGTCTAAAGTTGGACGATTCTCTCTCGAGAAATTTCTTTAATTAAAACTGGGTTAAGTTAAGTAGTCGGACATAAATTCTGTTCTCTATCTTAAGAAATGTAAATTGCCGCAATTCTTACTGACTCCTGACTTGAAAGTGGCAAGTGGCAAGTGGCAAGTGGCAAGTGGGGAGAATACACAAAAGCTGTCTCCTGTCTCCTGTCTCGGAGTCTCCTGACTCCTGACTCCCAGCCCCACCAACAAACTTTTTCAGCAAACCCTACTTAAAAGCTTATTATATGAATACCCTCATCACTATTCGAGAAGCCTCGGATTTGCTCGGAGTTAGCATTAAAACCCTCCGGCGCTGGGAACAACAGGGTAAAATTGCCTCAATTCGTACCCGCGGCGGTCATCGCCGATTTCGACCGGAAGATCTCTTACAATCTGGTCAGGCAACCCCATTGATTATTGGCTATGCTCGTGTTAATCGACCGGAACAAAAACCACAATTAGACACCCAAATAAAAGCGTTAGAATCCTTTTGTCGTCAGCAGGGTCAACCCTTTGAAATTCTCACCGATATCGGCAACGGAGTCAGCCACAATCACCCTAATTTTATGCGTCTAGTGGCGATGATTTGTCAGGGTGAGGTGAAATGTCTAGTTTTAACCCATGCGGAAACTGTCAGTCGCTTTTGTCATGATTTTATTTTGGGTTTGTGCAGTCTCTTGAATGTCCAAGTCATTATCCTCAATCAACCCCATGAATCCATTGCAGACGCGGATTTAGTCGAGGATATCCAATCCCTCGTCACCATCTGTTACAATAGTCTCTACCCAATACATGACCAGGCTCATCAGCAATTACTAGAACACCTAGGGGCGCTTAAGAATATCCGTGTGGGTTAAAATTACCCTTGCCGTGGGTTTCTCATCCCTCTTTTTAGTTGTCTGATGCCGCCTCTACTGTTCCCCGAACACTGGCCAAAAATAGTAATATTTTAGATGATAAAGAGAATATGAGCCCCCCTTGCCCCCCTTAAAAAAGGGGGGAAAACCAGGAAAGTTCCGTTTTCCAAGCTGGATTGAGGGGGATCAAATTGGCTGACGGCTATAATCACTCCCCATTGACGGCAAATGAAACTAGAAACCACGGCGATTAAACGGATTCTCGATGCTAACCTTGACCGCGCCAGAGAAGGACTGCGAATTATCGAAGAATGGTGTCGTTTTGGCTTAGATAATCCCGATTTAGCCCAAGAATGTAAAGAAATGCGCCATCAATTAGCTAGTTGGCACTCGATCGATCTTAAACTACATCGGGACACGGCCGGCGATATCGGCAGGGATTTAAGCCATCCCAGGGAAGAAATCCGGGAGACTGTCGAGGGACTGCTGCAGGCAAATCTGGCTCGCGTGCAGGAGGCCTTAAGGGTTTTAGAAGAATACGGTAAAATCTATGATCTGGAGCTAGGGATAGCCTGTAAACAGCTGCGCTATCGGGTTTATCAGCTAGAGAGTAAACTATTAATCTCTCCACCTCTGGAAAAACTGAAAGCCTCTCCTCTCTATCTAGTCACTTCTCCTGCCGAAAATCTCTTAGAAATCGTCGAATTAGCCCTAAAAGGGGGGTTAAAATTGGTGCAGTACCGCCATAAAACCGCCGCTGATACCATTCGTTTAGAAGAAGCTGCTAAACTCTGTGAGTTATGCCACCGTTACGATGCTTTGTTTATTATGAACGATCGCGTCGATATTGCTCAGGCCATTCATGCCGATGGTGTTCATCTCGGCCAACAGGATGTACCGGTTTCCCTAGCGCGGCAATTTCTCGGCCCAACGGCAATTATCGGCAGGTCGACCACTAATCCCCAAGAGATGGCCAAAGCAATCCAAGAAAAGGCCGATTATGTGGGAGTCGGTCCTGTTTATGCCACCCCCACCAAAGCCGGAAAAACCCCGGCAGGATTGGAATATGTCCGTTATGCGCGGGAAAATTGCCCTTTACCCTGGTTTGCGATCGGTGGTATTGATAGTAGTAACATTAAAGAGGTTTTAGAGGCAGGAGCGCAACAGGTAGCTGTAGTCCGGGCCATCATGGAAGCGCAGCACCCCGATGTGGTGACACAAGAATTATTAACCCAATTAAAGTAGGGTGTGGGGTGTGGGAATTATGAATTATGAATTATGAAGTGGGGTGTGGGGTGTGGGGAGGGGGAATTATGAATTATGAATTATGAAGTGGGGTGTAGGGTGTGGGGAGGGGGAATTATGAATTATGAATTATGAATTATGAAGTGGGGTGTAGGGTGTAGGGTGTAGGGTGTAGGGTGTGGGGTGTGGGGTGTGGGGAGAAAAAAGCTGTCTCCTGTCTCCTGAATACTCCGATTAATTCATTTGTTCGTATCCAAATCCATGTCAGAAATAACCTTGCAAATTAACGGCAAAACTCAAACCTGTTTACCCGCAACTAAACTACCGCAAATGTTAGAAAATTTGGGCATGAATCCTCGGTTAGTGGCAGTGGAATATAACGGGGAAATCCTCCATCGTCAGTATTGGGAAAACACGGAAATCAAGGAGGGGGATAAATTAGAAATTGTTACTATTGTCGGGGGGGGATAAAATAATCAACAATCGACACTTGAGGGAAAAAACTTGTTAGTTATCGGTTTAATGAGTGGCACATCGGTGGATGGTATCGATACCGCTTTAGTGGAGATTAGCGGTACAGTGGAATCTCCACAGGTGCAGTTCTTAGCAGGGGAAACCTACCCCTATTCCCCCCGATTACGAGAGACAATTTTACAAGTCTGTGGGGGAGAAAAGCTATCTATTGAAGCTTTAGCCAGCTTAGATGATGATATAGCCGCAGAATTCGCCCAAGCCGCTTTAAATATCCAAAAAGAAGCCCCAAAAGCCCAATTAATCGGCAGTCACGGTCAAACCGTTTTTCATCGACCCCCCGAAAACGATCGCCTCGGTTACACGGTACAATTAGGACGGGGAGCAGCGATCGCAAAAATCACCAGTATTCCCACCATTAGTAATTTTCGCGCTGCCGATATCGCCCAAGCTGGTCACGGTGCGCCCCTAGTGCCGAAAATTGACGCTTATCTGCTTTCTCACCCCACCAAAACCCGCTGCGTCCAAAATATCGGCGGTATTGCCAATTTAACCTATCTACCCCCCCGACAAAGGGAAAATTGGCAGCAAAAAATTTTCGGTTGGGATACTGGCCCCGGCAATGTCCTTATCGATTTGGCCGTACAATTTTTGAGCCAAGGCCAACAAACCTACGACCATAACGGTCAATGGTCGGCCCAGGGTCAACCCTGCTCCGAATTAGTTCATAAATGGCTACAGGAGCCTTATTTTCAACAATATCCCCCTAAATCCACCGGCAGAGAGTTATTTAGCCCCGCCTATCTAGCCCAATTGCACCGGGATGCCCAAGCTTATTGCCTCAGTCATGCCGACTGGTTGGCCAGTTTAACCGATTTAACCGCCATTTCGATCGCTCACAGCTATCAAACCTTTTTGCCGGAAATGCCCGCGGAAGTGCTGCTCTGCGGTGGTGGCGCTCGTAATGCCTACCTGCGCCAACGACTCTTAGCACATTTGGGGTCAAATGTCAAGCTTTTGACCACTGATGAGGTAGGATTAAATAGCGATTTTAAAGAAGCGATCGCTTTTGCCCTCTTGGCCTATTGGCGCTGGCACGATTTCCCCGGTAATTTACCGCAAGTCACGGGGGCAAAAGCAGCGGTTTTATTAGGAGAAATTTATCTATGAGCAGCATATATGAAATATTTTCAACAATTCAACGCCAAAGGGTCAGCGATGGGCAAATAGTGCCAATTTTAAGCGATTGTACTGATTACAAACGTCTTTTAATTCTTGTTTGGCCGCAATTGGGAGATTTTGACAGTCTCGAATACGCTTGGTGGTTAGAAAAAGAGGCAGCCCTTTGGCAAAATGCCGGGATATCCATTCGTGCCATCGGTATCGGCGATCGCAATTCGGGCTTAAAATTCTCTGAATATACGAAATTTCGGCAAGATTGGCTTTTTGTTGACCCCAAAGCTGAATTACATAATTTATTAGGACTGTATCGCGGTTTATCGTTAAAATTACCCAGATTTTCTCCTGGGCAAAATGCCTGGTTAAATCTAATTTTGATGTGTGCGGGTCTGGGTAGTCCGGGGACTCTGGCCGAAGTGCTGCGGGGTTATCTTGGCGATCGCAAAGCTCCCCAATTAATTGCCGAGGAGGAAACAATGCAAGCGCGGCCTTTACCACCTTTCCGGGGTTCCCTATTCAATCTTGCCGGGGGTGAAGGTTTTCAGCGACCTTTTGAATTAGCCACCCTGAGACTCCGTAATATGGGTCAAGTTTTGGGCAATTGGTCAACATATATCCCCGATAGTAGTTATCTCACCCAACGAGGAGGGACTTTTTTATTTGATAGTCAAGGAAATTTACTCTATGAGCATCGCGATCGAGCTATTTTGGGCTTTGCTGAGAATATGAGTTATCCCCTCGCTTTTTTGCGGGATTAAGCTTTTTTCTTCTGCATCTCACCCACTCCCAACTTTTGCCTTTTACCTTTTCTAGCTGATAGCTAAAAAAATTTAATGTTATCCGACTACTTAATTACCTAAAGATTGATGAAATTATTTGACGATTGATCCACAACTATCGGGGGTTATTTACCCAAGAGATAAGTAAATATTATTTTAAGTTTATTTAAAGATGTCATTACTAATGCTAAGTTGAGCCTGGTGAATTTTCCCGTAGTATCAAAAAGGAAACTGATTCGACCCGTTCAGTTTAAACGGGGAGAAAAGGCATTTTGAGACTGCCGTTTTCACTAGATTAATTAAGAGGAAAAACCTATGGCAACTTATAAAGTCACCCTGAAAACACCCGGTGGCGAGCAGACAATTGATGTTCCCGATGATGAATATATTCTCGATATAGCAGAAGAAAAAGGATTAGCTCTACCCTCTTCTTGCCGTGCTGGTGCTTGCTCTAGTTGCGCTGGTAAAATCGAATCTGGTAGCGTTAATCAGTCCGAACAATCCTTCTTAGATGCCGATCAAATTGAAGCGGGTTATGTCCTCACCTGTGTGGCCTATCCGACTTCTGACTGTGTGATCGTCACCCACAAAGAAGAAGATTTGTACTAATTTAACTCAATATTTGGGGGTTAGATACTCCAACAATGCAACAGGAATAAAGCGGGAACTGTAAGAGCGACAGTTCTCGCTTTATTTGTATTTTGGCTCTTGACTCGACAGTGAGATACAGCCCAAAAATTAATCCTGCCAGAGGTTTCCTACAAATTTATAATTATATAGTAGTATAGTTATAAAGCTATGTAAGGGGAGTCAGAGATCATGCTATTCCGTCAGATGTTCGATCCCGAAACCAGCACTTATACTTATTTGATTGCCGATCCCGTCAGCAAGGAAGCGGTATTAGTGGATCCAGTGCGGGAACAGGTGGAAAGGGATGATCGGCAATTACGGGAGCTAGGATTAACGCTAAAATATTGTTTAGAAACCCATATTCACGCCGATCACGTCACAGGAACTGGAAAATTAAGGCAAATCACAGGCTGTCAGGGTATAGTTCCCGAAAATGCTCAAGTAGCCTGTGCCGATCGCCATCTGGCGGGTGGAGAGGAATTGTTACTAGGAAATATCACCATCAAAGCGATTGCTACTCCTGGCCACACCGATAGTCATCTAGCCTATTTAGTCAATAACAGTCATATTTTGACAGGAGATGCCCTATTTATCCGGGGTTGTGGTCGTACCGACTTCCAAAGCGGCGATGCTGGTACTCTCTTTGATTCAGTCACGCAAAAACTTTTCACTCTTCCCGATAGTACCCTAGTTTATCCCGGCCACGACTATCGCGGTTTAACTGTCTCCACCATTGCCGAAGAAAAACAATACAATCCCCGTTTTGTCGGACGTAACCGCAGACAATTTATCGAGTTTATGAACAGTCTTAATTTACCAGATCCCAAAAAGATCATGGAGGCGGTTCCCGCTAACCAAGGCTGCGGCAATTTAGGAGTTGTTTTAACTTAAATATCCATTCAGGAGATTAACGATGACCCATACCACAAATCAAGCAAAATTACTAGAATTTGATGCCCATACTTTAAAAAACTTAATTGAGCGCCGAGAAGTTTGCTTAATCGACGTGCGAGAACCGGGGGAGTACGCCAGCGATCGCATTCCAGGGGCCAAATTAGTACCACTTTCCAGTTTTAACCCTAATTCGATCGCTTTTGACCCCAATCAAACCCTAGTTCTCTATTGTAATTCCGGCAGCAGATCCACTGTAGCGGCACAAAAACTGATTGCGGCAGGATTTAGCCAAGTTGCCCAGCTAAAAAACGGCTTAAATACTTGGAAAAGTGCGGGTTATGCTACAGAAAAAGACCAAAATGCGCCAATTAGCCTATTTCGTCAGGTGCAGATCGTCGCTGGTTCCTTAGTAGTCCTCGGAACAGTATTAGGAGCCTTTCTCTCGCCTTGGTTCCTGATTTTAAGCGGTTTTGTCGGTTCTGGTCTAGTTTTTGCGGGGATTAGTAATACCTGTGCTTTAGCTATGCTTCTGGCTAAACTTCCCTACAATCAACCCCATCAGTAAGCAGTAAGCAGTAATCAGTAATCAGTAACCAGTAAATAATAAAATATGATTTCCTGATAACTGATAACAAGAGAAGAATCTAAAACCTAAGATGTACTTAGTTTCTAGCCTTCTTTTTAGGTAGGAGAATTGTCAGATTCTTTACTTGGGGCCTGTTGCCTTCAGAAACTGATAACTGATAACTGATCACTGATCACTGATAACTGATAACTGAAATGACTTGGTTAATTGGACATTTATTAGCCGTTTGTACGGGGATTAGTCTGGGATTGTTAGGAGGAGGAGGTTCTGTACTAGCATTACCGATTCTAGTCTATGTGATGGGAGTACCGACCAAATCGGCGATCGCTATGACGCTTCTAGTCATTGGTAGTGTTAGCTTACTTGGCACGATTCCCCACTGGAAAAAAGGCAACATTAACTTAAAAACCGCTTTTATCTTCGGTTCTGCCACGATGATAGGGGCTTTTTTGGGAGCAAGATTAGCCACATTACCCTTCGTCACTGCCACCTTCCAGATGCTCCTGTTTGCGACACTAATGCTCCTAGCGGCAGCCTTTATGATTAGTAGATCAACACAGATAGATAATCCTGATTATAAAGCCCGCGATCGGCAAAAAAATCTGACTCTCTACCCCCAACCAGTCTGCCGATATTGCTGGCTCTGGTTAATGAGCGAAGGAATCGCTGTGGGTGTCCTGACGGGATTAGTTGGGGTTGGGGGAGGCTTCGCTATCGTTCCCGCACTGGTATTATTCGGCAAAATCCCCATGGTTCAAGCGATCGCCACTTCCCTGCTGATTATTTTCCTCAATTCTGTAGCCGGATTATTGGGCTATTTAGGTCATATTAGCGTCGATTGGCAGTTAACCCTATCTTTTGCTTTTGCGGCTGCCCTCGGTACTCTTATCGGTTCCTATCTGGGACATTTTGTGTCCGCAAAACAGTTACAAAAAGGTTTTGGTTATTTTCTCTTAGCGATCGCAACTTTAGTTTTAATTCAAAATCGTCACATCCTGCACAATTTCCTGACTCCGAAAGGCAATTCTATCATCCCGGCGGAAAAGGTGAGATTTATTCAGCCAACCCTACTTAAGACTGATAACTGATCACTGATAACTGATTATCGGCCCACTTCAGCGAAAATCTCGGCTAGAATCTCTCCAGCACCAGCCTCGCGCACTTTATGGGCTAAATCTCGTCCTAAGACTTCCCCATGGCTAGGATCACCGCTAACCGAGTCCTTAATCAGGCGCTTACCGTCGAGACTAGCCACCATACCCGTTAAAGTTAGGATACCATCCTCGATCGCCGTATTCACTCCGATGGGAACCTGACAACCCCCCTGCAACTCCCGTAAAAAAGCGCGTTCAGCATAGCATCTATCGCGACTAGGGGCGTGTTCCAACACTTTTAGGACTTGCAAAACCTCCGCATCTCCATCGCGGCATTCTATCCCTAAAGCCCCCTGTCCCACCGCATGGAGAGAAATTTCCGCCGGAATAACCTGATGAACTCGATCGCCTAATCCTAACCTTTCCAGTCCCGCTACTGCCAGAATAATCCCGTCGTATTCTCCCGCGTCCAGTTTGGCCAGACGGGTGTTAACATTGCCGCGCACATCTTTAAAAGTCAGATGGGGATAATGGTAACGCAACTGGGCCAATCGCCGCAGGGAAGAAGTCCCCACCACCGCACCTGCCGGTAAACTGTCTAATTGATAGTCTTGGTTTTGGCTATTTACCACCAAAGCATCGGCCGGATTAACTCTTTCCGTGACGCAACCCAAGATTAAACCTTCGGGCAAATTAGTGGGCAGATCCTTGAGAGAATGGACAGCAAGATCGATCGATCTATCCAACATTCCCAGTTCTAATTCTTTGGTAAATAAACCCTTATCACCGATTTTCGCCAGGGCCACATCGAGAATTTTATCGCCTTGGGTACTCATCGTCTCCACCTCAAACTGTCGATGGGGGTGGTGTTTACTCAATTCTGCCTGTACCCAATAGGTTTGTACTAGGGCTAACTGACTTTTACGCGAACCGATACGCAGGGAACGAGGAGGACTAGAAACGGACATATCTGAACTAGGAATTTAAGTAAACATCTATCTGACTGCTCGATCTAGACTATCCTGATCTCACCCCTGTTGAGTAATCACTTTCTCGGTTAGGCATAAATAGTTACATCTCTTAATATTTTTAGGCAAATAGGGTGAGGGTAATTACCCATTTCTCCTTTTCTGGGAGAGGGGAGTAGGGTGAGCGGTTAATACCATTTTTCTTTATTCTTGGCAGCTATCTTACCCCCCCTTGCCCCCCCGACGTCGGGGGGGTTGGGGGGGTGGGGGTGAGCGGTTAACCATCTGTTTTTTGGACTGCCAAAAAAGCCGAAAAG
>NZ_CAIP01000180.1 GCF_000297435.1 Microcystis sp. T1-4
AATTATTTTAGATGTACGGATGCCTGTCTTAGATGGACACAGCGCCGCTATTCATATCAAACAATTCGACCCCCATGTCCGCATTATCGCCTATAGTTCCTTGGCAAATCTTCCAATGGAAAAAAATAATCAAACTACAGCCTTTGATCTATACTGCTCTAAAGATATATCTTCCCAAGATATGATCAAAGCGATCGATGACTTGGGAAAATTAGCACAATCGGACAAATCTCAATTCCATCGAGTCGGATAGTTAACTAAGTTTTTCTTCAGGAAAAGTTGCTTGAAACTCATCGAGTAATTCATCCAACTCCTCAAGAGCTTGATTAACATCTAATCTCAGTCCCCCAATGTCGGGTTTATCGCGCAATTGCAGTAAATAATCGCGTTTATTAGCCATTTGTTTCACTTTATCGATCAAGCTGGTTTTATCCATAATTCACCCTCTGGTACTGACTGCGATTATATATCAGTCAGCCCCTATCAGTGAACAGTGATCGGTGAACAGTGAACAGCCAGTGATCACCAGTAAGCTGTTGACTATCTAAATTACTCGTTAAGATTGCAGGGGAGTGCCAGAGCCGCGGAGCAGGGAGAGGCAGTTTGAGCATTTGTACTAAAATTTCCAATTAAATTCAGTACAGCTTAACTGATAACTAATCACTGATAACTGATAACTGATAACTGATAACTGATAACTGATAACTGATAACTGATAACTGATAACTGATTTTCCTATGTCCCCTCTCAATTCTCACCGCACAGAAATAACTACCGTTGCCGATCCTATTTATCTAGAAATCTTTAAAAATCTCTATCAATTTATTGCCGAAGAAATGGGGATTACTCTCCAAAATACGGCAGCAAGTGTCAATATTAAAGAACGTCTAGACTTCTCCTGTGCTATCTTTGATGAGGTAGGAAACTTAATCGCTAATGCTCCTCATATTCCCGTCCATTTAGGTTCTATGGCCGATAGTGTTAAAAGTTTAATTCAGGATAAAGGTGAGACGATTCGTCCGGGGAATGTTTATCTGGCTAATAATCCTTATAATGGCGGTACTCACCTGCCGGATGTCACAGTAATTAGTCCTATTTTTGATCGCCAAAATCAGGAAATATTATTTTATCTTGCCTCCCGGGGACATCAAGCTGATATCGGTGGCATTACCCCCGGTTCTATGCCTCCCCACTCTGTCCATATTAGCGAAGAAGGAATTTTATTCGATAATTTTTTGCTGGTAGCGGCGGGACAGTTTCGGGAACAAGAATTAATTAATCACTTAACTAATAGTCCTTTTCCTGCACGCAATATCGCCCAAAATATTGCCGATTTTCAGGCACAAATAGCTGCTAATGCTAAGGGAGAAAGAGAATTACATAATATGGTTGATCGCTACGGATTAGCTATGGTTAAAGCCTATCAACAGTTTGTTCAAGATAATGCCGAATTAGCGGTGAGAAAAGCTATATCTGTCTTGAAAGATGGCGAATTTACCTATTATCTAGATAACGGTGCTGTCATCAAGGTCAGAATTACCATAGATATTGAAAATTGTCAAGCAAGCATCGATTTTACTGGCACATCTAACCAGTTAAATAATAACTTTAATGCACCCCTGGCAGTGACAAGAGCGGCGGTTTTATACGTTTTTCGTACCCTTGTGGAGGAGGCAATTCCTTTAAATGCTGGCTGTTTCAAACCCCTCCATTTAATTATCCCATCTGGCTGTTTTCTTAATCCCGTTTATCCAGCAGCCGTAGTAGCGGGAAATGTGGAAACTTCCCAGGCTATAGTTAATGCTTTATACGGCGCTTTAGGCATTCAGGCAGCCAGTCAAGGAACGATGAATAATTTCACTTTTGGCAATCAAAAGTACCAATATTATGAGACTATTTGTGGCGGTTCTGGTGCGGGGGCAAATTTTGCGGGAACTGCTGCCGTACAGACCCAGATGACTAATTCCCGTCTCACCGATCCGGAAGTATTAGAAATGCGTTATCCTGTATTAGTGGAAAGTTTTAGCATTCGCCCCGATAGTGGCGGCAAGGGACAATATTCTGGAGGTGATGGTGTGATTAGAAGAATTAAATTTCAAGAGTCCATGACTGCTAATATTTTATCGGGTAATCGCCAGATTCCCCCCTTTGGACTAGCGGGAGGAAAAGCCGGTAAAATAGGACGTAATGTCGTGGAAAGAAACGATGGAACTATCGAAGAATTGCCCGGCACAGCGACTGTAGAAATGAACCCCGGTGATATTTTTATTATTGAAACTCCCGGCGGTGGTGGCTATGGAAATTGCTGAACGATAATTTTAATTAAGTACCTAAGCAAAATTAAGTAAGTGGTTATAATTAAATTAAAGATGGATTCCCCCTTAATCCCCCCTTAATAAGGGGGGTGTCTGACGATTTACTGATTAAATCATGACAATTATCTTAGCGATCGAAACCAGTTGCGATGAAACGGCTGTGGCTATTGTTAACCATAACCGTGTGTTGAGTAGTGTGGTTTCTTCTCAAATTGATCTCCATCGTCTCTATGGCGGTGTTGTGCCAGAAATGGCCTCCCGACAACACTTAGAAACCATTAATTTTTGTCTAGAAAAAGCTTGGCAAGAAACGGGTTTAACTTGGTCAGAAATTGATGGAATAGCCGCCACAGTTGCCCCCGGTTTAGTAGGTGCTTTAATGGTGGGAATGACGGCAGCCAAAACCCTCGCTATTGTCCACGATAAACCCTTTATCGGCATTCATCATCTCGAAGGTCATATCTATGCTTCCTATCTAGCTGAATCTGATCTTAAACCTCCTTTTTTATCTCTTTTAGTCTCTGGAGGTCATACCAGTTTAATCCATGTGCAGGGCTGCGGTAAATATCAACAATTAGGAACCACTAGAGATGATGCAGCCGGAGAAGCTTTTGATAAAGTGGCACGATTATTAAACTTAAGTTATCCCGGAGGTCCGATCATCGATCGCATGGCTAAAGATGGTAATCCCCAAGCTTTTCCCTTACCTGAAGGTAAAATATCTTTACCTTCCGGCGGTTTTCATGCCTACGATTCCAGTTTTAGCGGTTTAAAAACTGCTGTTTTGCGCTTAGTAGAGAAATTCGAGCCAGATAATTTACCCGTAGCTGATATAGCCGCTAGTTTTCAAGATACGGTAGCCAGAAGTTTAACCCGTCGGACAATCAATTGTGCCTTAGATTATGGTTTAAAAACTATCGCGATCGGGGGAGGAGTGGCTGCTAATAGTGCCTTGAGAAATCATCTGGAAACTGCCGCCAAAAATCATGATTTAACCGTCTATTTTCCGCCGCTTAAACTCTGTACTGATAACGCCGCTATGATTGCTCGCGCTGCCGTTGATCATTATGATCTTGGTCATTTTTCTGACCTTTCCCTCGGTGTTCGTTCCCGTTTACCTTTAAGCGAAGTTATGCAATTATATAATACGTCAGATTTTTAGCTATCAGCCGTCAGTATTCAGAATTGAGGAGATTGCTTTTATCTATTCTCCCCATCACCCCATCACCCCACCACCCCACTTCATAATTCATAATTCATAATTGATAATTTATAATGTTTGGCTTTTTAAATCTCAATAAACCCCCCGATTGGACTTCTCACGATTGTGTGGCCAAAGTCCGAAAAATTCTTAAGACAAAACGAGTCGGCCATGGCGGAACTTTAGACCCTATGGCTACGGGAGTCTTACCGATCGCCGTCGGATCTGCCACCCGATTACTGCCCTATTTACCCGAAAATAAGGCTTATCGGGCCAAAATCCAGTTAGGACTCAGCACCGATACCGATGATATTACGGGAAAAGCGATCGCCACTTGTCCCTGTGGCGATTTAACTTTAGAGGCAGTTAAACCCCATTTAGCGGAATTTATTGGCAATATTGCTCAGATTCCGCCGATGTATAGTGCTATTCACCAGGATGGTCGCCGTCTCTACGAATTGGCTCGCAAAGGGGAAATAATCGCAGTGGAGCCTCGTCAGGTCAAAATTGACCAAATTACGGTTTTAGGCTGGTTAGAGGGCGAATTTCCACAAATAGAGCTAGATATTGACTGTGGATCGGGGACTTATATCCGTTCCCTGGCCAGAGATTTGGGCAAGGTGTTAGCTGTGGGTGGCACTTTAGCCAGTTTAACTCGCACGGAAAGCTGTGGTTTTCAATTAGCTGATAGTATTAATCTCGAAGCTTTAATGGCTAATTCCGAGGGTTTAATTTCGCCTCGCATTGCCTTGGCACATCTAGACTGGATTTCTTTGACACCAGAGAGAGTTATCGATTGGTTTCACGGCAGAAAAATTAATCTCACCGATACAAATGTTATGATAGGTTCTCTGGTTGCCGTGGAGTCTTTAGAGGCTCAATTTCTCGGCATTGGTGAGATAGTTGTCAGAGAAGATGAATACTACCTACAGCCTAAAATAGTTATTCAGCAATAGGGTTAATAATGGGTAGATCTGATGATTACTGTTCACCCTTCACTGAAAATAGGTCCCAATTCCCAATTCATAATTCATAATTCATAATTCATAATTCCCAACTCCCAACTCCCAATTCCCAATTCATAATTCCCAACTCCCAACTCCCAATTCCCAATTCCCAATTCATAATTCATAATTCATAATTCATAATTCCTACTGGTCTTGTATATACGGCTGATTATTCTTGAGACAGTTGTATGCCTTTTGTAGTTCGATTCCCAGATAACCGATATGTTCGGGAATAATTGCGGGATTAGTAGCGGCAAGCTCGCGGATTAATTTGAGGGGATTTTTGCCTTGATAACAGGCGACAATTTCCCCACTGCCGGGGGTGGTTTGTTGGAGAAGAATTTGTTCTTTTTCCACAGAAATCAAAAAGTTACCGCTAGGGTCAAAAAAATCGCGCTGATTGACAATTTTATCGTACTGGGTGGCGATTAATCGTTCGACATTTTCCCAAGTATCATCGTATATATGGGCCGATTGACTGATAGTAATCAATGGACCCATTGATAAATTGTAGTCAGAGCGCTTACTAATCTCATCTCTAATATGTTGCTGTAAAGCGCGCAATCCCATGGCATTTGCCGGCCAAGCGGCAAACATATCATTACTTCTAAATATTGCAGTGAGAGACAATTCATTTTCCACCACTCGCACCCAAATATGATTTAAACAGGGACTACCTCCCTTTTCGTGGTCTTTCACATCCCAGAGGGACATAACTGCACTAGCGGCGTCAATTTCTGAGATTAATTTATTGATAACCTGTGCAATTTGGTCTCGACCAAACCAAGAGCGCAATCTTTGACCGTAGGTGTATTTAACTCCTTGGTGTATAGGGGAATCATCGAGAATTTGTCCGATATATTCGGTAAGAAAAGCTCTATCTATAGGCAAATAATTAGGTTCGGGAAAATAAAAGTCTGAGGGTTCATTTGTGACAACGGCCATTAGGTCAATTAATTCTTGCCATTTACCATCATATCCCGTCGGTCTAATTGTGCCAGTGGTTTTAATCTTTTGGAGAATTTTTACCCAAGTTTCGGCAATAGTTTTGCCTTCAATGCGATGACCGTATCTTGTCCCGGGTAGGAGAGAAGGAAGATTTTCTAAGAGGGGAAAGATTAAGGGTTCTCCCCAAGTTGGTAAGGGAGATTGTTCTGCATAATTTTTGACAGTTTCAATCGCTTCTGGGATAGATTTAACCATTTGGTATTGAATCGATTGACGTAATTTTTCGAGAGTTTCTCGGTTAATTTCTTTGTCAATATATCCCGTGATAGAAGAATTAATTAGCCAACATTCTCTACCTGTGTCACTTTTTCCTGACTGAAATCCTTGACTAAAAAAATCTAGCAAACACTGACAGCTACCAGAGTTTTTATCTTCCTTAGTCGCATTGAGAATAACTAAATATCTAACGTGGGGATTTGCTATTAAGTTTCTCAGCAGGGGACTAATTCCTCTGGTGGGACTATAAAGATTACCAATTACTGCGTATTGGTCGGTATTTAAATGTTTAGCAAGGGACTGTTTTACTGTCCATCCCGTGATAATTGCCGTTTGGCCGTGACCGCAGATTAATTGATTGGGTTTATAGTGGGGTTGGTAGATGAATTTAGGGGTGGTTTCTGTACTAAGCATGGATTTAAATTAATTCGGTCAAGATAATTAATAATATTTTGGTGAAGCTGTTCTATTGTATCACTGCCATCCAGTTGTAAACAATTATCTTTATATTCTTTAAATATATCCAGAAACATCTGACGAACTTTGATTAATTTTTCTTGTTTTTCGTACACTTCTGTGATGGCTCGGTTTTTAATTCTTGCCAGAGAAATATCGGGAAGAACATCGATATAAATGACTAAATCGGGATTGGGAAAATGTTGATTTAACTGCCGAACAAACGCAAATTCTTCGGGATTATTGCAATTGTAGGCCAGGGAGGAAAAATAATAACGAGTAGTGATAACGTGGGTTTGTTCTTGGTGAATAAGTTTAAAAACGCCATCGTGATCATTATATAAGTGATAATGGCGATCAGCTGCAAACAGATAAGCCATTTGTCGGTCAAATTTATTTTGATCTTGGATAGAAATAAGATTAGTTTGCATTATTTCTCGAATCAAACGACCGATGACTCCCTCGGAAGGTTCTGGACTTAAAACTGCTTTTTCCCCTCGCTTGAAAAAATATTCTTGTAGGAGTTTTGCTTGGGTACTTGTTCCAGATCCGTCAATACCTTCAAAGACAATAAATTTCGGTTTCATAATTTAATCTTCCTTCTCAATCTAATTATCTAAATAATTTTTTTAGCCAAGTTAACCAAGATTTTTTCTGGGGGATTAATTCCGTCATTTCTCCAATAATCTCTCCCATACTTCCCCAAGCATAAATATTTTTATTGAGGGATTGTATGGTTAAATTTTCTTGTAAAGCTAAACTGATAATACTAATCATTTCTGCTGCTTGATTACCGACTATTTGCGCTCCCAGTATTTTACCATCTTGTCGGTAGATTAATTGACAAAATCCCGTGGTTTCCCCCCAGATTTGCTGTGAGACCATATTTTTAATTGGATAGTTGATCATCTTTACCTGCTCACCATAGCTGTCCTGGTCCGCTTTTCCGGTTAAACCCACCCAAGCAATAGCCGGATCAAAAGCAATAAATGAGGGAATTTGATCGGGATTAAAGTTAAATTTTTCTCCCGTGAGCAGATGCTTGACTAACCCAAAAGCGGCCCGGTGATTTAAAGTAGGATCGGGATAATTATTTCTGAGTAAATTTAGAGCATAAATGCGGGAATTATCGGTTTGTAACTGCTGATTAACCTTGATTAATCCTTGTTCTAGTTTCACTCCCACCCCGACCAAATTTAATCCCTGTTCATTGACTTGATAATTACCGGCAAAAATCAGATCATCAACTTCGATAACACGATTACCTAATTGTAGCCATTTTTGACCCTCGATCGCTTTCACTTGACTAGGACAATAGCCGGGTAAAATCTTAATTCCTTCCGCTTCTAAAATGGCAGTAACTAAAGAGGAGATTTCCTGATCAATATCCGGTAGTAGATAACTATCCTCGATAATTAAGCTAATTTCTTTCCCCAAACGTCGGAGAATTTGGGCTAAACTCACAGCCATGCTGCTGTTGCCAATAATCCCTAAATGTTGTCCCAACTTGTCTAAATTTGGCTCTTGCCAAAGGGTTTGAGCGGTAAAATAATTAACATCATCTAAGCCGAAAATTTTCGGGACTTGCGGAGAAAAATCCGGGGCGATAAGATAGTGTTTAGCCAACAATTGCCGACCGTTAACCACGAATCCTAAATGGGGCAGCCGGACAAATTCCCCCCCACCCAGGATCACGTCTATTCCTTCCGTGGCTAATCTTGCCAAAGAATGATATTTATTAATAGTTTTATCCACTTCCTCTAACCATTGCCGCAACCGTTGCCATTGGGGATAAATAGCCGTTTCTTGCCAATGATTAAGCAGTTTATAGAGATGGATAATTTGGCTGTAGCCCTTGCTAAAAATGTCCTCAGATGCCTCTAAATTGTCCCTAGAAGGCTGTTGCACTAAAGCCACCCTTTTTTTGAGGTGAACAGCCAACAAAGCCGCTTCTATCCCCGCAGGAGTGGCACCGATAATTACTAAGTCGTAAACCACAAATATAAAGTAAAAAGTCAAAAGTCAAAAAAGGTGTTGGGGGTTTTGGGGTGTTAGGGTGTTAGGGTTTAAGGGTTTTAGTTGAAATTCCCCCACTTCCCCACTTCCCCACTTCCCCCCGCAACGCGCACGAAGTGGTCTCCCCATTTCCCCATCCCCCCACACCCCACACCCTACACCCTACACCCTCTTTCAAGTCAGGAGTCAGGAGACGGTATTCAGGAATCGGAAACTTAACACTTAAGTAGGGAGGCACAATTATTTGTAGGATGGGTTAGCGGTAGCGTAACATAATCGGGCGTTGGGTTTCATGCTTCAACCCAACCTACGTTCATCTTATATTTAATTCCACCCACCCACTTAAAACTCAAATCTGATAACTGATAACTGATAACTGATAACTGATAACTGATTACCGGCGCCGGTCTTGCAGTTTTTTATAGACATCTCGCAGGGGGACTTGATGATAGGCGAGGGCGACGAGGGTATGATAAAAAAGATCGGCCACTTCTGAGGCAATAGCATCGCCATCATTATCTTTGCAGGCCATGACCACTTCTGCCGATTCTTCGCCGATTTTCTTGAGAATTTTGTTATCTCCTCCGGCCAAAAGTTTACAGGTGTAGGATTCCGGATGAGGCTCGTCTCTGCGATCGCAAATTACCTTAAACAATTCCGAGAGGGTGTCGGCCGCTGGCGGTGATTTTTGCGAATTTACTTGGTGAAAACAGCTTCTTTCGCCGGTATGACAGGCGATATCACCGATTTGCTCAATAGTCAGTAGGATAGCATCACTATCGCAATCGTAGCGAATTTGACGCACTTTTTGGATATGGCCCGAGGTGGCCCCTTTGTGCCACAATTCTTGACGAGAACGACTCCAATACCACGCTTCCCCAGTGGTGAGGGTTTTTTCGAGGGATTCCCGATTCATCCAGGCCATCATTAACACTGTAGCATCAAGATAGTCTTGAGCGATCGCCGGCACTAAACCCTGGGGATTATAAGCGATCGCGTCGAGGGGAATAGCGGAAAGTAAAGAAGACATCAGTTTTTCGCGGGCAAGAAATATGGTGGGACAAATTACCCAAAGCTTAATTATATAGCCTTGAGGAATTCCCCTAAATGGCCGCACAGAATTACACTTTACAATACTCTAATTTTTCCCACCGTAGGGGCGAATTGCCCTCGAGGGGAGGGCGTACGCGGTACGCCCCTACAGAATACGAATTTTTCCCACCGTAGGGGCGAATTGCCTTCGAGGGGAGGGCGTACGCGGTACGCCCCTACAGAAGTTGATTAAAAACCAAAATCAGGTCTTGACTTGTGTTAGAATCAACACTTAAGAAAAAGTTAGAAATCCTCCCAGGGCATCTAACCTTTAGCTATTCTTCTTCAACGTCACAGTTATCAATGTCTTGCACACATTGGTAACTGTTATTTTTGCTTATTGAAGCGGGAAACCAATCCTAAACCACCCACCGCCAGAAGTCCGAGGATAGTACCCGGTTCGGGAACGGATTGACGGAAAGAATTTTGGAAGTCTATTAGACCTTCAGTGGCGCCACCAGTATTATTTAGGGTATTTGTGACGGTCAACAGTTTCTTGGGGGCGATAGGGATGAAACCGCTAGCAGGGACCGGTGAGCCGTTAGTTGAAACTAAGACATTAGGTACCTCAACAAATGTCTCGGTTACAGTCCCGTAGTTGGATGTTACGTTTGAATCCAGGTCAACCCCGACAATATAATCGGGGGAGCCAATGACCTCGATTGTATATCT
>NZ_CAIP01000179.1 GCF_000297435.1 Microcystis sp. T1-4
GGAAGTAAAGTCCACTTCTATGGCTAAATCGGGAGGAGGATCGACAGTTAAATCAATTCTCTCTTTGCCTAAAATTGCCTCTCTATTATCAATATAAAAACAAGTATCTGGCTCTACTCCTGCTTCCCCCGGAATTTTCAAGGTAATCGGATCAAAACATTCCCAGTCTTTGCCTTGACGACGAAGGATAATTTTTACTAAATCACTTAAAAGATTGATACGTTTGCCATGACTTGGTAAGGGAGACATAAGCCGAATTTCTTGCGTTTTGCGATTAAAACAGAGTTTGGGATAGGTTTTTTGGAGACGTAAACTCAGTAATCTTTCGTAATCTTCCCAAGTCTGATGCGGAAAAATTACTTGACTGCCCGGAGATAAAGATAAAGTATTTTCGTTGAGAGTAATTAGGAGCATTTTGGTAATTATCCTTGATTTTTAGCTGTGGGATTTAACTAATTTCGCTCTGGCAACCAATGCCTATCAAGCATTTGTTCGAGAGAATAGGGACAATTTAGAGGGAAATTGTGAGGAGATATTTCAGTTTTTTGCCCGACAATAAAAACGGCATCTTGATAGATTTTTTCTTGGTTATCTAGGAGATATTTTTCTAAATTTGTGCTTAAATATCCATTTAGCTGAACTCTAAAAGTGGCTATTTCTCCTTGCCAATGGCGATGATTTAATTCAAATTCTTCTGACCAATATTGCCACAATAAAAGATGAATAATTATCTGTCTTAAAAAACTCTCAACTCGATTTTTATCCAGTTTGCTCAAAGCCTCCAACTCCTCGATTAAATGTTGAATATCCAACTCAGCTAGACGATTTTCCTTGAGAAGTTTAATTGTTTCAGTTAACCAGAGATGTTCATCTTGTTCGTATAGAAATTGTAACTGATTTAGCCAAGTATCTTTTTTCATATTTTTTTGGCTGAGGAGACTTCTAAAACTGCTTTCGGGTAGGCAATGCGTTGATGGTGGAATTGTTGCCAAACTTGCACAAAAACCTCGGCAATAATTGGTAATTCCTCCTGACGAATACCACTATCTACTAATTGTTGATCGCGCCATCGGGCCTGAAAAATCTTTTTGATCATATCCATGGCTTGTTCTGGGGATGCCTCCTTCAGCGATCGCAAAGCGGCCTCGCTACTATCGGCTAACATAACGATCGCCGTTTCTCGCGATTGGGGAATCGGACCATCGTAGCGAAAGACCGCCTCATCGACGAATTCTTGACCATTTTGGGCGGATTTTTGCAAAGCTTGCTGATAAAAATAGGAAATTAAGAGATTACCTTGGTGTTCGGGAATAAAATCGCGGACGACTCGCGGTAAACCGTGTCTGCGGGCCATGACTAACCCTTCGCTAACGTGCTTTTTAATAATCTCGGCGCTGACATAGGGATCATTAATTTCATCGTGTTTATTCGGGCCACCCATTTGATTTTCAATAAAACCGAGAGGATCGTGCATTTTCCCGATATCGTGATAGAGGGTTCCCGTGCGAATTAATTCCACATTACAGTGCAGTTTTCGGGCGGCCGCTTCAGCTAAACAGGCGACAAAAAGGGTATGTTGAAAAGTCCCCGGTGCTTCCGTGGCCAAACGTTTGAGCAAACTACAATTAGGATTGGACAACTCCACCAGACGAATGGGAGTGACCACATCGAAACAGCGTTCCAAATAGGGGGATAATCCTAGGGCGATTACCGTCCAAGCTATTCCCGATAGACCATAGACGAGGGCCGTGGGTAGTAGAGTATAGATGATCGTGCTGGCCGTGGCGCTAACGATTAGGTAAGTGAGCAGATAAACACCCCCTTGGCTGACTCCGATTCCCATCCCTAGCAGCGATAATTCATCCCTAGAACGCAATTTTCCCGCTATCATAGCCGCTAATAGTCCCCCTATCGTCCCGGCGATTAAATCGGCGCTGATACCTTGGATGCTGAATAGGGAAAGACCGGCAGTTAAGAGGACTTGGGTGACGGCCAGAGTCGGGCCGTAGAAACTGCTGACTAATAAACCCACGGCTGCCAGATTGGTAAAGGGAATATTGGCGATCGCTAGGATCGGTGTGGTAAAACTTAGTAAACCCAAGAGAATAAAATCCCGGTGACGCAGAGGCCGATGGAGACGCTGGGCAACGAGGCAAAAAGTCCCGATTGCGCTGGTGACAAGGATTGCCGTTGACCCTAAACCCATCCAGTTAATGCCCCGTTCGCTCAAACCAAAGCCATCGATGAGAACAAACTGAGCTTGAGTAATTTTTTCGCCTGCTTTAACGATAATTTGACCGGTTTGAGCGCTAGACATGACCATATCTACCGCTTCCACCGCTTTAGCGGCTTGTTCTTTGGTTGCCTCCCGATCTTCTATCAGGTTCGCTTCTCCCTCCAGGGCCGCTAGAAGGATATTTTCGGCTAAAGACTGCTGGCGACCGGTTAGGCGATCGCTGCTAATCTGCACGGCGATGGTATCCTGTAGGTGACTGGTGGAAATCCCCGGGGGAATGCCTTGCACCAAAATCCGGCGACCCGCTTGCAGGACGGCTTTTTCTAGGTTTTGCCACTCTCGATCGCCCATTTGGGCCACTGTGATCAGATCGGCATATTTGAGTTTATTTAAGCTGGAATGCCGATAATTTTGGCTGGTTTGCTCCTTTATTTGCCGTAATTGCTCCAATCGATCGATAAATTGCTCAAAGCTTCCCTTCGTCACGCGCTGACGATAGGCTTGGATTTCGCTAACAGCATATTCCTGCTCTTTTGTCAAGAGGTTTGTAAAAGATTCTTCATAGTTGAGGCGGCTCTGTAGAGTTGACCATTGAGGGGCAGAAAAGGTGAGCAGCGTTTCCATTGTGGCGTTGGAAATAGTCCTGCCCATTAAAATGGAATTTTTTCGCAAAATTGGGCGAATTTGACTTAATTGCCCTAAAGTGTCCTGCAGCGATCGCTCGATCTGGTCGGTGGTTTGGGGGTCTCTTTTCAGCCGGGGAAGCAGTCCAGCCCGAATTTTTTGGCGTTTGAGGTCGGTGGTTTCTTGGTCTTGAAAACTGGCATCTTCGGGGGCGATAATTGTGACGGGGGAAATAGTCCCGACGGCCAATTTCGGCTGATTATAGAAACGATAACCGACCACGCTAGTCAGACAACCGACGGTAAACAGGAAGATTAAGGGTCGTCGCAGTTTACCCAGGGAGTAAGAGCGAGATTTTCGGGCAGAATCAGGAAAAACAGTGAAAGAATGCAGAAAATGATTCATAAATTCCAGCTAAATTCTATAAACTGCGCCACCATGCCCAGAGGAAAAATACCAGCAACTTGGTTTTGTGTTTCCCTTTCTATTTTAAGGACTCCCTGTACAAAAAAATTTTTTCTCGAAAGGTAAGGTAAGCTGCCCGCGCATTTAAATTGCTTGTTGAGATAAGGCACTCATGCAAGAGGCAAAAGGCAAAAAGGGGAATAAATAATCAGTCTTTAATAACCAGATTTAGTATAACCTATCCCTGCGTCTTCATCGGCCCGCATCCTGTAGGGGCGAAGCATTCGGGCAATAACCTATTGCTGAAACCGTAGATTTTCTATCCGAATGCTTCGCCCGTACTTTTTCAGCACAGAAAACGGGTTTCTCCGAGAAACCCGTTTTCTACTCATGGACACCCCCCTT